>NZ_JAHXBG010000021.1 GCF_020103725.1 Hyalangium gracile
CTCGTACCTGAGCGTGGAGGCCTATGCCTCCGTCAACTACGGCGAGAAGGGCGGCGAGTTCCGCTTCGCCATGGACTATCCGCCCTTCCTGTCCCAGAGCGGCCAGCCCCTGGTACCCGCTCCCACGTTCCAGGTGGGCGGGGGCCTTCGCATCAACCTCTGATCCCAGCTCGGGGCCACGCCCGTCCGCGCGCGTGGCCCCGAGTATCTCGCGGGTGACGCCGCCGTCGAGGCGATGGCCTCCGCGGAGCCCCCAGACCGCCCCGTGGAGCAGCTCCTCCAGGAGCACCGGCGCGCCCCTCGTTGCCCGTCTGGCCGCCGAGCAAGGCAGGCGAGCGGGCAGGCGCCCCGGTGTCATCGCGTCCAGGAGTGAACAGCTTCCTGGACGATGAAAGCCTGGCTCCCACTCTCCCTTGGCCTGTTGCTCGGGCAGACGCCCGAGGTGACTCCCGCCGTTCCTCCTGACGCCGACGTCCAGGACCCTGCCGCGATCGAGCTGCGGGAGGCCTGGGAGCGGGCGCTCCTCAACGCCGACGCCACCGATGAGGGACAGGACTTCACGGACGGCAACATCCAGATGCCGGCCCTTGAGGTGGGCGGCCGCAATGACACCACGCGCTCCGTCCCCGCGGCGGACGCGGCCGCCGCCGGACAGGCCACAGGCCTGGGCACTACCGGAGTGGGTGGAGCCGGCACCGCTGGCATCACGGACGCTGCAGGCGCCACGGAAGGCACCCAGGCCGCGCAGGCCCCCGCCTCCACCGGGAACCCGCAGCAGGACGTGGCGCAGCTGCGCGCCCAGGTCCAGGCGCTACAGGCCCAGCTCGAGGCGAGCACCGCCAACACCGGCCTCGTCCAGGAGCAGCTCACCGGCATCCAGGATCGCGCCGGGGAGATGGAGCGCCTGCGCCAGGAGCGGCTGAGCGAGCTGGAGCGCGCCCGGACCTGGCTCGTCGCCGCCGATCAGGCGCTCGCGGTGGGCGAGCTGGCCATCGGCGACGCGCTGACCGAGGCGGACACGGCGCTCGCGCAGGTGCTCGACAGCGCCACCGCGACGGGCAGCGGGCAGACCGTCATCCTCATCGAGGACGCTCGCGGCTTCATCGCCCAGGCGCTCGAGGCCACCGGGCGGCGCGACACCTACCAGGCCCGAGGGCACCTGCTGGCCGCGGACTGGCAGCTGCGACAGGCCCGGCGCGAGAACCTCGACACGCCCGGGGCGACCGTCGTCACCCAGTGAAGTACGGCGTCGTCTCCGCCGGAGGGCTCTGCGGCCGGGCGATGAGGTAGCCCTGCAGGTAGTCCACCCCGTGCGAGCGCACCCAGCGCAGCTCCTCGGGTGTCTCGATGCCCTCCGCCACCGTGCGGATGTTCAGCTTCTGGGCGATCTCCAGCAGCTTCTGCGTGATGGACGCCTTGTACGCGTCCTCATGGATGTTCCGGATGAGCTCCATGTCCAGCTTGATGATGTCCGGGCGCAGCTGGTGGATGAGGTTGAGCGAGGAGTGCCCCGCCCCCAGGTCATCCAGCGCCACCCGGAACCCCGCCTGCCGGTAGAAGTCGATGATGGAGCGCAGGTGCCGCGTGTCCTCGGCGTGGTCCGTCTCGATGACCTCGAAGACCACGTTGCGTGGCGCGATGTTCGCCTCCTTGATGGTGGCCACCGTGGAGCGCAGGCAGTACGCCGGATCGTAGATGGCCGTCGGCGTGAAGTTGATGAAGATGGGCACGCGCAGCCCGTGCCGCTGCGCCTCGCGGATGGCCGTGGTGCGCGCCGCCAGATCCAGCTGGAAGAGCAGATCCGCCCCGCGCGCCGTCTCCATCATCTTCCCCGGAGACACCATCGAGCCGTCCACCGCCTTGCCCCGCATGAGGGCCTCGTAGGCGAAGATCTGCCGCGTGTCCTGGGCCAGGACGATGGGCTGGAAGTGCGCCGTGAGCCGCTTCTCGGCCAGCAGCTCCACCAGCCACCCCGACTGGCTCACGGAGAGGAACTGCTCCAGCGAGCCCACCTTCGGGAAGTCCGTGAGGTCCGGCTCCTGCGAACCGCCCTTGAAGAGCGCCCGGGTGCCCCGGAGCTCCTCGCCCGTCATGCAGCCGCCCAGCTTCGCGGCGAAGCTGCCGCGGTCGCCCTCCCCCAGCTGCACCACCACGCAGCGGGCCTCGGGCCGGAGCTGGTGCTCCAGGCCCGACTCCCGGAGGAAGGCCATCAGCTTGCCCAGGCTGTGCCCCAGCGGGAGCCACAGGAACAAGCGCCCGTGGCCTTCCATGGGGGCGGGGAGCGTCTGACACCGTCCACACTGCGCGAGCAGGGCTTCGTTCACCATGGGGCTCCCGTCGAGGCTCAGGGGGTCTCTCGGAGGATCATCAGACCGCGGGACGTCTCCGTGGCGTAGACATAACCGTCTCCCGGGACGGTCACATCGGTAACGCCCTCGAAGAAGGAGGCGCCCCGGCCCGTGTCCGTCTCCCGCCACGTGTTGAAGTAGCCCACCTGGCGCGGCTCGTTCGGGTTGGAAACGTCCAGCACGCGCACCCCGTCCTGGTAGTGCGCCAGGTACAGCTTCGTGCCCGACAGCTTCGCCGAGCGCAGCGCCACCTCCGGGCGCATGGAGAACTCGGCCACCTGGGTGATGATGGACGGCGAGCTGACGTCCAGGATGCGCAGGTGCGCGCCCCAGTCCTCCCCCGACTCGAAGGCCAGCGTGCGGCTGCCGATGGTGCCCACGTCCACCGTGCGGGTGGTGGCGTTGGTGTACGCGAAGCGGCCCAGCAGCTTGGGCTGCCGGGGGTTGGCCACGTCCGACACCGTCAGCCCGTACGACCAGTGGCTCACGTACAGCCGGCCCCCGCGAGCCACGAGATCATAGGGACGGTCGCCCAGCGCCGGCTGGCTCTGCTCGACGAAGTAGCGCTTGGCCACCACCAGCTCGCGCGGGTTGGTGGCGTCGAAGACGAGGACCTCCGCGTTCGGCGAGGGCGAGGCCGCGTACAGCCAGGTGCCGTCCATCGTCACCGAGCGCACCACGACCGCCTCCGACGGGAACGACTTGACCGCCTTGGGCGCCGTGGGATCCGACACGTCGTAGACCAGCACGCCTCGCTTGCTGGTGGCGATGTACATCGTCTGGTTGGCGACCCAGATCTGGTGCCAGACGTCGCCGTCGCTGCTCTCGAGCTCCTGCTTCGCCACCAGCCTCGGGGCCGCGGGGTTGGAGATGTCGTAGACGTAGAAGCCCGCCTCCCGCGCCGCCACGTAGGCGTAGCCTCCCGAGACGAAGACGTCCTGGGGCACTCCCTTCGGCACGGCGATCTCCGCGACGAGCTCCATGCCCGCCGCGTCCACCTCGCTCGCGCGGCGCTGGATGCGCGTGGCCCGGAAGGTACCCGCCAGATCCAGCGTGCCGTTGGAGCAGCGGCGGAACAAGCCCTCCACCTGGGTGGGCGAGGCCGAGCGGCAGCCGGCGAACAGGTACTTGAGCGGCGTGCCGTTGGTGGCGGTCACCTCGCTGGTCAGCTCGAACAGCTCCGGCTCCACACGAGTGCCCGCGATGGGCAGCCCCGAGAGCGTCGGCTGGCCCAGGTAGTTGATGACGCCGGAGGAGCGCTCCCCATCATCGAAGGCGATGTCCATGTTCCAGATGCCCTGGGCCTGGATGGAGCCGAGGCCGGACCGGTCGCACGAGGACAGGTCCAGCTTCTCGAGCTCACAGTCCTTCCGGGCCGGGGCGTTGTCTTTTCCACACCCCGCGGTGAAGAGCAGGGCACCCACAGTCAGCGCAAAGAGGCGAATCATAGCCCCATCCATACCGAGTGACACGCCGGGACGAAAGTCCTACCCGAGTTGTTGCGCGGCGACGTGGAAGTACAGAGGTGAGCAGAACCGCACGTTAAGCTTGTGCCTCCCCCTCCCGGGGGAGAGCCTTCATCCCTACGTACGCTCCGTCGCCTGACCCCCAAGACCCTGAGGTCTTACCTGTGAACCGACGCCCCCTCTTCACCGCCGCGCTCCTGGTGCTGCTGCCAGGGCTGGCCTTCGCTCAGGTCTTCGTCTACCCGCGCCGGGCGGACCGCAGCTCCGTCAACACGTTCGAGTTCGAGTGGCGCCACGTGGACATCCTCGTGGGCCCTGCCGCCAAGGGCGAGGCCAAGGCTCCCGAGAGGACCGCCAACCCGCAGCCGCCGGGAGCGCCCGCGGGCCCCAACCCCAACGTCACCACCATGGACCCGGGAGGCACGGCGAACGTGCCCTCCACGGAGCCGCCCCCGGAGACCG
Organism: Hyalangium gracile; assembly: GCF_020103725.1. Classification (NCBI taxonomy): domain Bacteria; kingdom Pseudomonadati; phylum Myxococcota; class Myxococcia; order Myxococcales; family Archangiaceae; genus Hyalangium; species Hyalangium gracile. Next base: position 4,277 of record NZ_JAHXBG010000021.1, read on the forward strand.
AGCGCATCACCTCCGCGCCCGAGGAAACCGGGGTGCCCGACACGGCGGTGGCCGGCGCGGGGGCCCCGGACGGCGGAGTGCCCGCCCCCGACGGCGGCCTGATGGCCTTCGCGCTCCCGCCCCCGCCCCTGGCCATGCTCCCGCATGGCGGCGCGGACGGAGGCACCTCGCCGGACGGTGGCCCCAAGTACGCCACCTCGCTGGGCGCGGCCACGGGCGGTGTGCGCTTCTACTTCTATGAGCGTGAGCGCCAGGTGGCCGAGCGTGCGGCCCCGCTCATCGAGGACGCCTACCGCTACCTGGTGGAGCAGTTCCAGTACGTCCCCACGGAGACATTCCCCTACATCCTCTACAACAGCTACCAGGAGTTCCTGCAGACGCATGTGTTCGCCGTGTCGGAGGGCACGCTGGGCGTCACCAGCACCGAGGACCTGAAGCTGTCGCTGCCGTACCTGGGGGACCACCGGCTCTTCCAGGAGATCAGCACCCACGAGCTGGCCCACCAGTTCACCATCCAGAAGGTGCGCACCGTCGCGGAGACGAAGAAGACGTTCGGAGATCCGCTCCAGTCCCTGCCGCTGTGGTTCATCGAAGGCCTGGCCGAGTTCTACGCCAAGCGCGGGCTGGATCCCGAGGCGGAGATGCTGGTGCGCGACTTGATGGTGAACCCGGATCTGGCCAAGGGCTACGCCTTCCTCGACTTCTTCTCGCCCGGGCCGTACGGCTTCCTGTGGATCTACAAGGTGGGCCAGGCGCGCGTGACGTTCCTGGAGGAGGAGTACGGCGCGGGCTTCATCCAGAAGGTGCTCAACGAGTCGCCCCGGCTCATCTCGGGCGGCAAGGACATGCCGTCCATGAAGTTCGAGGAGCTGCTGGAGCGGCTCACCGGGGACGATCCGAAGAAGATCTCCGCGCGCTTCGAGAACTGGATGAAGCGGCGGGCCTTCAAGGACTACCTGAGCTCCGAGCAGTCGGCCCCGGCGCTGGAGCTGCTGGAGGAGCGCGAGGGCATCAGCACGGCGGTGAACAGCTCTCCGGACGGGCGGGCGATCATGTACCGCACCATCATCCCGGAGACGGGAGAGAGCCGGCTCTACCTCGTGGATCCGAAGGCTCCGGGCAGCGCGAAGAAGGTGGCCGGCGACGGAGTGCCCGGCGCGGAGTCCCTGCACCCCATCTTCGGGCGCAACTTCGCGCTGGCGAAGGATCGGCTCTCGTACGTGGCCGAGGTGAACGGGCGGGACGTCATCTACGTCCAGGCCTACAACCACAGCTCCGAGCAGAAGACGAGCGACGAGCTGGTGCGCCGCAGCGCCGTGCGCACCGGCTTCCAGCGCCAGACGAACGTGTCGGTGGACCTGGACCTGGGAGACAAAACGGCCTACCGCGTGGGGCAGCACGGGCTGCTGGGCGTGCCCACGGTGGCCTTCTCGCCGGATGGCAAGTCGCTGGCCTTCATCGGCATCAACGACGAGGGCATCCGGGACGTGTACGTGCTCAACCTGGAGCAGGGCCCGGACGCCAGGCCCCGGAAGCTCACCGATGACATGTACGCCGAGCGGCAGATCACCTGGGGCCCGAGCGGCATCATCTACACGTCGGACGCCACGTCGCACCGCTTCTACAACCTGTTCCGCGTGAAGCCGGACGTACCCGGCGCGCCCGAGCGCCTCACCAGCCGCGAGAGCGACGAGGCGGATCCGGTGGCGCTGGCCGACGGCCGCATCTTCTTCGTGGCGTGGCGCCACAGCAGCTCGGATCTGCACGAGCTGATGCCGGATGGCTCGGTGGTGCGGCGCACGGACGTCACCACGGGCATCTTCGAGCCGGGCGCCGGCCCGGAGGGCGGCCTGTGGGTGCTGTTCCACCAGTCCGGCGAGCGCCGGCCCGCGCTGCTGCGGCCGCCGAAGATGCTGAGCCTGCCCACCGAGGCCGCGCCGCCGCCCGCGCCGCCCGCCCCGCTGGCGTTCATGCCGCTGACGGGCGCCGAGCCCTACCAGGCGTTCGCCCGGCAGAACATCGAGCTGGGCCCCATCATGGGCTTCGCCGGAGCGGGCAGCGGTGGCTTCTTCGGCCAGGTGTTCGCCATGGCGAGCGACCGGATGCGCAACCACGCCACGCTGCTCAGCATGGCCATCTACGGCTCGCTCAAGCTGACCGACGGCGTGCTGCTCTACATCAACCAGGAGAAGCGCTCGACGTGGGGCGTGGGCCTCTTCCAGTCCCTGCGCTTCCGCCTGGACGAGAGCTTCGCGGACCAGGGCGTCTCCTTCTTCTCCGGTGAGCGCTACTACGGCGCGGTGGCCAACGTGCGCTACCCGCTCAGCTCCTTCCTCTACGTGCAAGGCGAGGTGACGGCGGGCGGAGCCTCGTACTTCATCGACTCGTACACGGCCTTCCGCTTGAACAACCCCTCGTTCAACCCGGCGTTCCAGGACCTGTACACGCCGTGGATGGGCGCCAACGACCAGGCGCGCTTCCAGACGGAGCTGACGGGGCAGATTGGCTACAACACCATCCGCTACCACTACGCCACGGGCCCGCTGTCGGGCAGCTCGGCGCTGCTGGAGGCCACGGTGGGCGCGCAGCCCTTCAACGAGCAGGCCTACAGCAACCTGCGGCTGGACCTCGAGCGCTACTTCCCCATCTACGGGCGCAGCAACATCTTCATCCGCGCCGCGGGCGGCACCACCGTGGGCGGCCGGTACGCGCGCTCGTACTTCCTCTCCAGCTTCGACACGCTGCGAGGCGTGAACTTCGGAGACGAGGACTGGCTGCTCGGCCGGCACTTCGCCTACTCCACGGCGGAGCTGCAGGTGCCGCTCAATGATCTCATCCGCGTGGCCTTCCTGAGCGACCTGGAGGCCATCGCCGGCGTGGACGTGGGCGGCGTGGGCAACTCGAGCCGGCGCATGTGGGATCGCCGCACGCTGGACTTCGCGCTGGGCTTCAACCTCTCGCTGGGGCCCTTGCTGATGCGCCTGCACTTCGCGCGGCCGGTGGACATCGGCGCCGAGGCCGGCAAGCCGGATCCGGGCTGGGTGACCAACTTCTCGATCGGCATCGCCGGGCTCAACGGCTTCTTCGATCGCAGGGGCGAGGGCGACGTGAGGCCGCCTCCGAACCTGCCGCCCGGGGCCTACATCGGACGGACGGGCATGCCCGGGCAGTAAGCAGGGCTTCGAGGTGACATGAAGGGGGGCCGGCATGAGCGCCGCGCCCCCTTTTCCTTTGGTGAATTGTGCCGACGGACCGGCTTGGTAAGTTGATCCCCGCGCCCCAGGAAGGTGGCGCCGGCGCGCAGCAGGAGTGATGCGCCAGGCCAAGGGAATTCAACTCATGCCAGGTCCAGTGCTGCCCCGCCGGAGCGTTCCGGCCGTGATGTCGAGCGACGCGGAGCGTCCGGTTTCTCATGAGGCTCGGAGGCCTCGCGGCCCCGCGCGTGCGAGCCGGTTCGGGCTGCTCGGGTGGGTGGTCCTCGGACTGTTCTTGTTGCGTCCGGCGATCGCGCTCGCCCAGACGAGTCCCGAGGTGAAGGCCTACTTCCTCTCCATCGCCGCCCTCTATGACGCGCTCGAGTACGAGAGCGCGCTGGCGCAGATCGCCAAGGCTCGGGCCATCACCAAGGCGCCGGCCGACAACGCGACCCTGTCGCTGTACGAGGGAGTCATCCTGGCCGACATGAACCGCCGGGAAGCCTCCGACGCCGCCTTCCGGAAGGCCCTGCTCGCGCAGCCGGATGCGAAGCTGCCGATGACGGTGTCTCCCAAGGTGGCGCAGCGCTTCGAGCAGCTGCGCGAGACCGTGAAGCAGGAGCAGCTGGCCGCCAGGCCGAAGACTCCCGCTCCTCCCACGCCTCCCAAGGACGCGCCCCAGGTGAACCAGGGCGGGACTCGGACCACCCCGGACAGCTCGCTGACCTCCCGCTCCGGCGATGCGCCTGTCGGGGTGAGCGGACGGAGCTTCACCCGTCCCCAGGTCCTCGTCCCCGCGATCGCGGGAGGCGTGCTCATGGTGCTGGGTGGAACCTCCTACGCGATGTCCCGAAAGGAGCTGTCCAACCTGAACAACGACGATCCGAAGCTCGCCACCCGCGAGGATGCGGAGCGCGCCGCCGACCGGGGTCGCACCTTCCAGTCCGTCGGAGTGGGACTGCTGGGAGCCGGAGCCGCCGGGCTGGGCTTCGCCCTGGGCTGGTACGCTTTTGGCCCCACGTCGTCGGGCGAGACGGCACTGACGGTGGGCACCGACGGGACCTCCGCCTTCGTGCAGGGGAGGTGGCCGTGAAGCTCGGGGTCCGTGTCCTGGGGCTCGCCCTGCTCTCCGTGTGGATGGGCTGCGCCGACTTCGACAAGGCCGAGCAGGAGTTCTGCGAGCGCAACCCGGGCCGCTGCGGAGAGGGGCTCCAGGTCACAGTGGTGCTCGCCCCCGCGGTCAACGCCTCCTGTGTCCTCGTCGAGCTGAGGGATCCTTCCACCCACGCCGCCCTCCTCCAGGACTGGCTGCCTCGAACCCAGAACGAGCTGCGGGTCTCGTTCCCCAGCAACTCGCTGCGTCCGGAGCTGGAGCTCGCCGCGCGCCCGTATCAGGACGGAGACTGCCAGGGCGACACCGTCGCCCGGACGCCCAATGGTTCCTTCGTGACGACGACGGTCTCCATCATCGAGGGCGCGCGCACCGAGGCGACCCTGACGCTGCAGCCCGGACAGGATGAAGATGCCGATGGGTATGTCAGCGCCGCCGCCGGTGGAGCGGACTGTAATGATGTCGTTCACGAGGTGAATCCGGGCGCCGTGGAGGAGTGCTCGAACACGCGGGACCTCAACTGCGATGGCAGGCCGGGGTGTGATGCCACCGCGTGCGGCCCCAACGCCTGTGGCCTGCTTCCGAGCTCCCTCGCGCTGACCCTGCAGAGCACGACCGTGACCGCCGGCTCCTGCACGCAGGGGACGGTCCAGGTGAAGGATGCGAGCGGCAGCGACTCCCGCGTCACCACGCCCTCCGCCGTGAGCCTGGCGTCGAATCCGGATGGTGGATTCGCCTTCTACGCGGATGCCTCGTGCACCGCGGCCGCGTCGAGCACCACCATTCTCGCGGGGACCGGCGCCGCGACGTTCTACTTCCAGGGTCAGGTCGTGGGGAACGTGGCGATCTCCGCGACGCTCAGCGGGCTGCCGACGGCCTCCCAGAGCGTCCAGGTCAATCCGGGAGCTGGCAACCGGATCGTCTTCGTCACTTCACCGCAGACGTTGGAGGCGGGCGTCTGCTCGTCGCAGGTGCAGGTCCAGAGCCAGGATGCGCAGGGCAATGCGGCGCCCGTGACAGCCAACACGACGATCACCCTCGCGGCCTCGCCGAATACGAACTTCAATTTCTTCACGAACCCGGGCTGCACCGGCTCGCCCGTGTCGACGGTCACCCTGTCCTCTGGGCAGAGCACCGCCGCGTTCTACTTCGGTGGCACGGCGGCACGGAGCGTGACCATCACCGCGGCGGCCCCCAGTTTCACAGGCAGCACGCAGCCCCAGACGATCCGGGCAGGGCCTCCGGCGGCCGTCCGCCTCACCGGCCCCTCGACGGCGACGGCGGGTGACTGCAACGCGACCCAAATCACCCTCTCGCTGCTGGACGCGTACAACAATCCGACGGTGGCAACGACGACCACGAGCATCAGCCTGTCCGTCTCCAGCGGCAGGCCGCTGACGTTCTCCCGCACGGTGGGGTGTCCGTCCGCCAGCTCGACCGTGCCGATCAATACGGGTTCGGGCTCGGCCACCATGTTCTTCCGAGGCACCGAGGCTGGCACGTCCACCATCCGCGCCACGTCCGGGAGCATGAGTCCCGGCACGTTGAACGTGACCATCCAGGCCGCGGTCCCCTCCGCGCTCGAGTTCACCACCGCCGCCCAGACGGTTCAGGCGGGGAACTGCTCCTCGGCGACGACGGTGCAGCTGCGGGACAGCTACAACAACCCGGCCCAGGCGACGTCCAACACGACCGTGACGCTGGCGGTGTCTCCCCAGGACGGGTTCCAAATCTTCGCGAGCTCGGGTTGCTCAGGGCCCCCTGTTTCGACGGTGACCCTCCCCGTGGGCTCGAGCGACGCGAGCTTCTTCTTCAGGTCGACTCGGGCGCAGACCGTGACGGTGACGGCGGCGTTGGGCACGTTCTCCAAGAGCCAGAACGAGACCATCACCCCGGGTCAGCCCAGCACGATCATCTTCCTCTCAGCGCCTACGTCCGTGATGGTCTGGACCTGCTCGCCCACCACCACCGTGCAGCTCCTGGACAGCTTCGGCAATGTCTCGCCGAGCACCAACGACCTCCCCATCAGCCTTTCGGAGTTCTCCTCCTTCAACCTCCGCTTCTACACGGATCCCAACTGTCTGAATGAGTCGAACACCGTCCCGGTTCCCACGGGGCAGAGCACCGCGAGCTTCTACTTCATGTCCAACAACCCGGGGTTCATGACGCTCACCGCGAGCGGTCCCGGCCTGGGCACCGCTCGGCACAACGTCAACATCTATTGACGCAGCACCGCCTCCCGAGCCCCTCGGGCTGCTGGACCTCCCGCCTCGTGCGACCGCTCAGGACTGAGCGGCCACGAGCGCGGCGTTGGCCCGGGCCAGGGGCCCGCCGTCGTTCTTCGGGATGCGCTCGAAGTCGCCCCGGAGCGCCTTGAGGGCGAACTTCTCCAGATCGATCTCCTTGCGCGTGCGCACCCCGCCGATCGCGCGCACCAGCTCGGCCAGCGGCCCGAAGCCCAGCAGGCCATGCTGGAGCATCAGCCCCGCCGCCACCCCTCCGAGGATGCGCCAGCGGCCGCCATCCCGCCGCGCCAGCCACAGCCCCGCCAGCGCCACCGCCGAGCCCACCACCGTCACCGCCCGGTTGAGATCCCACTCGCGCTCGAGCTTGTCGAGGTAGCGGCTGATCTCCGGCCGCTCCTGCTGGGCCATGTGGCGCACGCAGCGCTCCACTCGCTCGTCGATGCGCTTGTTGACCCCGTCGGGCGCGTGCGAGCGCACCACATCGGTCGACGTCTGGTTCCAGGACTCCATATGAGCGGCTCCCTCACTGTCGCAGGCAGTTCCTTCTTTCAAAGGTAGGGGTGGGATCGGGCCGCTAGCTGCTCCCTGTCGCACGCCGCGCCCCCTCCGCCGAGGAGCAGGCAGGCAAGCCCCCTTCCGCGCAGGGCAAACCGTTTCGTACCCAGCCCAACGTCTTCGCCTCGCACGGCGGAAGATGGCTCACACCTGAAGGTGACCGAGGGTACGTGGGCCAACACCGTTCCCACTCCATCCCGTGAGACCGCCTCCAGAGCCCCTGGACGGCAGGGCACAGGCCTTGCTCAGCAGCCTGTCGATGAGACTCTCGCGAATCCTTCTATCGACCTTCCTGACACTGCTGTTCGCCTGCCAGGTCAGCGTCCCACCGCTCACCGACGCTCCTCCGGCCACCCAGAGCGAGGACCTCCCCACCGTCGGTCCGCCCGACACGGTTCCTCCCCCCTCGCCTCCCGTGGTGAGGCCGCCCACGCCGCCCGCGCCGCCAGAGCCACCGCCCGACCCGCCTCCCTCCGTTCCGGAGGCGCAGCGGCCCTTCGTGCTGCCGCCGGTGCAGACCTCCATGCAGAGCTACGAGCTGGTCATGCCAGACGCGGTGCTGAGGCTGTTCCTGGCCGAGCCGAACACGCCGGAGCAGGACGCCGTCTTCAAGGCCAACGGCAACACCTACAATGTGAAGGTTCGCCTGCGAGGCGCCTCGGCCCGCCTCTTCCCCAAGAAGAGCTGGAACGTGAGCTTCCCCAAGGGCGTGCGCTTCGAGGGGCGCAGCTCGCTCAACCTCGTGGCCGAGTACGCCGATGCCACGATGCTGGCGGAGAAGCTCTCCTATGACGTGCTGGCCGCCATGCGCGTGCCGGCGCCGAGGACGAAGTTCGTCCGCCTCTCGGTGAACGGCATGTACCAGGGGCCGGTCCTCGACATCGAGCAGGTGGGCAAGCCGTTCCTGGAGGCCCACGACTTCGCGGATGACGACGCCACCATCTACCGGTGCGGCTGGAAGGACAACGAGTTCAAGACGTGGAAGGTGCCCTACCAGGGCAACTGGACCAAGAAGACGAACGAGAAGGAGCCCGACACCGAGCTCACCCGGGTCCTCGACATCATCAACCACACGCCCGAGCCCCAGCTCGCGAGCACCCTGGCGCAGCACCTGGAGGTGGAGTGGCTGCTGCGCTCCATGGTCATGGACGCGCTGATGTCCAACAACTACGTGGAGGACTCGGAGAGCTACTTCATCCACGACCAGGTGACGCGGCGCTGGGTGTACGTGCCGTGGGATCTCAACAACGTGGACGCGCGCTGGTGGTACCCGATCCCGGTGGAAGAGGCCCGACCGCTCGTCGACCACCCGCTCTTCCCGTTCACCCTCACCGACGCGTGGACGCAGAAGATGTACGACCGGCGCAAGTTCGAGCACCCGGGCTACCTGCCGGTGTTCTCCAACCTGGGCAGCCGCGTGGTGCTGAACCCGGAGCTGCGGGCCCGGCTGCTCGTCTACCTGGACAAGGCCCTGGACGAGCTCTTCAAGCCGGAGGTGCTGAACCCGCACATCGACGCGCTCCACGAGCTGGTGGAGCCGGCCATGCGCGACGACCCGCACATGGACTACGAGCGGTTCCACGCGGGCCGCGCCTTCCTGCACGACTACGTCTCCAAGCGCCGCCAGTTCATCCTCGCCGAGCTGGACCGGTACGCCGCGAAGAAGCCGAGCCTCGTCATCGAGGAGTTCGACCCGCGCGCGGGCGCCATCGTCCTCGCCAACCGCGGCGCCCAGCCCGTGTCGCTGGCCGGCAAGACGCTGACCACGAACCTGCGCGTGAGCCTGCGCGAGCTGGTGAGCCGGCCCGTGGCCACGGTGCTCCCGAGCGTGACGCTGGCGCCGGGAGAGCGGCGGCGCTTCACCGCGTCCGAGCTGGGGCTGACCTTCCCGGCGAAGGGCGAGGTCGGCGTGTTCGACGGCGTGTCCGTGGTGGGCTCCTTCGACGTGCTCTTCTACGGAGCGCTGCCCGACGGACAGCGCTACGTGCAGGGCACCCAGGGGTGGGAGGCGCGCTGACCGGCCCGGTGGCGCCTCTCAGCGCGCCACCGTGACCGGGCCCTCGAACAGCTGCCGCTCTCCGCCCGGCTCGCGGACCACCACGCGCAAGGAATAGGAGCCGGGCGCCAGCCGCACCGCGCTCCGGACGGTGGAGCCACAGCGACACCGGCAGGGCTCGCCCTCCAGCGTCTCCACGATGGTGACGCGCTGGCCTTCCACCTGAGCCTGCGCGCGAGCGGTGAGGCAGCACGCGTGCTCGAGCGGGTGGACGAGGCTGACGCCGTTCGCCACCGGCGTCACCTGGACCTGGGAGCTACCTGCCCGGCTCGCCGTGCGCGATGGGGCCGCGGGAGGAAACGCGCTCCCGCGGTCAGGGTGCGCGAGGCACCCTTCGGCCACCATTCGCACCTGGCCCGCTTCCGGAGGAAGGCCCACCTCCTGAGCAGGCGGCACGGTCTGCACGGCGGGAAGGGAGGAACTTCCCGTCGCAGGCGGCCCTCCTCCATCGCCGAACACCACCGGGCCCCCTGCGGGAGGAGGAGGAAGTCCAGGGCTCCCGACCGGGCCTTGCGCCTCCGCCCCCTGGAAGGTCGGCTTCGGCGAGGACGTCGGAGCGGGATCGGCCTGGGGAGCAGGCTCCGTGCGCTCCGGGGCCGAAGCGCCGGAGCTCGGATGGGAGCAGCCCGATCCAAGCGCCACGGTGACGCCCAGCACCGCCAGGAGCGCCCTCCTCTTCCAGAGTCCAGTCCCCGTCATGGCAGGCTCCCGGCGCCGATGACGAAGTCACCGGCATTGCTCGCGTTTCGGACATCCAGCGCCACCACGACGGGGGTGCCTTTGGCAATGGCACGGAACTGCAGGTTCATGTTGAACACCATCGAGCCGTCTCCCGCGGCCGTGGCCACGAACGGCGTCTGCGCCGAGTACACGTACTGGCTGGTGGTGTTGCCCTGGCTGTCCACGAACAGCTGACGCACGATGGGATTGAGCGTCGAGCCGGGCTGCGGAGACAGCTCACCCCAGGCATTGCCGTTGCGCAGGTAGTAGCGGTCCACCACCTTCACCAGGCCCGCCGAGGTGGCCTGGAACACCATCTGGCGGATGCACAGCTGCACCGGGGCGCTCGCGCTCGCCCGATAGGCGAAGTCGATGTTGAGCGAGGCGTAATCGCTGCCGTACTCGATGTTGCTGTAGGCATAGGCCTCGTTCGTCCCCTGCGAGACCACCAGCAGCGAGCGGTCCCAGGAGCCCACGGCCTCGGTGGCCGAGACCTCCGCCGGCTCATCGCCCAGCAGGAAGTAGGAGCTGCCGAGCTGCAGGCCGTAGAAAAGCGTGGCCCGCGCGATGGAGGCGGCCGCCCCAGTCGCCAGGGTGCTGCTGATGCGCACCGATTCCGTCGTGCCTGACCATTTGATTCCCTTGGGGGCCGCGAACGTCGGAACAGACACCGCGTTGGTGAAGGTGCCCTGGAGGAACGAGCGCCACGCGGCGGCCCGGGTCAGCTGGCCATACTCCGGGGAGACGAACGTGGCCCCTGGCGGGAAGAAGACCGTCAGGCCGAAGCTCCCCGCGCGAGCCGTCCCCGCGAAGTTGGCCTTCACCACCTGCCCGATGGCCTGCTGGACCTGAGCGGCGGAGCTCGAGAGCGCCGTATCCGCGGCGGCCGCCTTCGTCACCAGATCCCGGAGATCATACAGGTGCAGATCCTGGGTAGGGTCCCCCGAGCCCGACTGGTAGGAGCGCGTCCCCTCGCGGGCCCGACCCACCGCGGAGATGCGCGCCTCGCCACCCGCCGCCACGACATCCGTGAAGGACTTCACCGCCGTCTCCAGGCCGGACAGCGCGTTCAGGTCCACCAGCGACAGGGTGATGGCGGCATCCCCCGAGGGAGTCTGATTCGCCTGGGCGCGGAACCCCTGGATGATGCTGTTACCGAGGGCAATCGGATCGGCGCCCGGGTTCTGACGCGCCACGGAGAAGGAGCGCCAGTCCCAGCCATGCCCCGGCTCGACCTCCTCGGAGGCCAGCAGGTAGTGCCCGAAGGGCGCCAGGGTGAGCGCCGTCTCGTAGTTGGCCATCAGGCACGCATCGAAGCCCAGCAGCGCCACGCGCTTGCTCCCCAGCGACGTGCGCAGGCCCTGCTCGATCTCCGGCAGCGTCAGCAGCTGGCCGGCGCCCGTCGTCTCGTCCACCCCGAAGCCCGTCCAGCCGCTGCCATGGTCCCAGAACAGGATGGCCGTGCGGTCCGCGGGGAAGTTCTGCATGCCCCAGGTGACGAAGTCCGAGAGCGCCTGGGGTGCCGCGAGATCCACCTCTCCCATCTCCTGCAGCACCTGGATGCTGCCGGGCAGCACCTTGATGCGCTTGGTGTCGCTGAAGTCCGGCAGACCGCCGACACCACCGGTGGCATAGCGCGGGCTGCGGTCCACCTCGACGATGATGTTGAAGTTGGGCCCCGAGCCCACCTGCATCATCTCGTTGAGATCCTGCAGGGCGAACGGCTCGAGATCGTTGTCCGCGTTCATGTAGACGAGCACCGTCCACGAGGTGCCGTTGCTCGGGTTGCCGTTGGGATCGGTCGGGTTGGTGCCACCATCCGGATTCCCCGAGCCGCCGTCCGGCGTGCCGATGGGGCCAGGCTCGGGCCCATCATCCGGGTCCTCTCCGCCACAAGCCGCGCTGCTGACGGCCACCAGCGCCAGGGCCAGGGCCCAGGCATATCGGGAAAGACGACGCTGCCGCTGCATGATGAACCCCCCTGCGGGTCTCGGTGTCATGCGCACGCTCGTCTCGCCGGGCCGATCACGCAGACACTGCCGGGTTCCACAGGCAGTCACGAGCGCGCGCGTGACCGAGACTCATGCAGCATTTCCCAGGTGAGGGCAATGAGGGAGTCTCCTTGCCCTCGGGACGCTATGCCGCCTGTCCCCCCTGGGGTAGTCTCGACACCCTTATGGCGATCGAGAAGGCGCTGCTGCTCATCGCGGACATCGGCGGGTACACCCGCTTCATGAAGCAGCACCGCTTCAGCCTCGCTCACGCGCAGGAGACGGTGGCGCAGCTGCTGGAGGCCGTCATCGACGCGTCTGGCCAGTTCAAGCTCGCCAAGCTCGAGGGGGACGCGGCCTTCTTCTACGCCACGGGGACCAACTACACCGCCTTGTCCCGGCAGCTCGCCGACATCCGCCGCGCCTTCCTCGCCCGGCGCGAGCAGCTCATCATCGACCGCATGTGCAAGTGCGACGGGTGCATGCAGGTGTCCTCGCTGACGCTCAAGTTCGTCACCCATGCCGGCGAGGTCGCCTTCCAGCGGGTGAAGCACCTCACCGAGCTGGCGGGCATGGACGTCATCCTGGTGCACCGGATGCTCAAGAACGACGTGCCCGTGCGCGAGTACGTGCTGATGACGGACCCGGTGCTCGAGAAGCTCGATCCGGAGCTGCGCCGCTTCACCCGGGGGCTCGAGCACGAGTTCGAGGGCGTGGGCCGCACGGCCACCCACTACATCGATCTGAACGAGATCGCCGCGGAGCTGCCTGCGGCGCTGGCGCCCAGCGTGCCACGCAAGCTGTGGCACAAGCTGGGGCTGGAGCTGAGCTCGCTGAAGTACCTGCTCGGCTTCAAGGAGCCCTGCCAGGACTTCCGCAACGTCGAGATCGTGGACAAGCCGAGCGAGTGAGCGGCGCTCAGCCCCAGGGCCGCAGGATGAGCACGTAGACGGGGAGCGCCGCCTCCAGGGCATAGGTCGTCAGCGCGCCCGGGATCTGGATGGCGGACACGCCTCGGATCAGCCCCACCGCATGGAGCAGCCGCGCCACGATCAGCGCTCCTCCGAAGACGTGGAGCAGCGTCGAGTTCCCACCGCACAGCTCGGCCACCAGCAGCAGCACCAGCAGGAGGGGCACGTGCTCCACGGCGTTTCCGTGCGCGCGGATGGCGGCCTGGAGCTCCGGGTGGCCCCCGTCTCCACGGAAGAGGTTGTGCTTGCCTCGCACGCGGCTGACGTTCAGCCCCAGGGCGAGGATCAGCAGCCCACAGAGCGCGCCATAGAGCGCCGTCGCCGGTACCGCCAACAACGTCGTGCCAAGAATCGGATTTGCCATCGGGATCTCCACCTCTTCGCGGGTCGTCAAGACGACCATAGACGCGGTCCGGGCCGCATTCATGGTTTTGGACGGCTCTCGCGCCTTGACAGGCCGGATCCCGGGGGCTGACCATCCCAGGTACCCATGACAGCGTCCTCCCAGAACGAGCCGGTCATCTTCAGTCAGATGTTTGAGGCGCTGGTCATGCATGCCATGCGGGGCAAGCTCGACCCGGAGGCCATGCGGAGCATCGAGGCCGCCGGGGTGGACCTGAGCCGTCCGCTGCTCGTCGCCTATCCGCTCACCGTCTGGTACGACACCGTCTGGGCATGCGCGCAGATCCTCTTCCCGGCGCTGCCACGCACCGAGGCCATGTACGCCACCGGCCGCAAGGTCGCCGACGGCTACAGCCACACCACGATGGGCAAGGCGCTCTTCGCGGGGCTGCGCAAGCTGGGCTGGCAGCGCGCCCTGGGGCAGATGGCGCGCTCGCTGCGCACGGGCGGCAACTTCCTGGCGTCCCACGCCAACGAGCTGCCCGGGGGAGATCTCGAGATCACGCTGGAGATCCTCCCCGAGTTCCTCCCCGCCCTGGGCTCGCACCCCGGCATCGACGCGAGCTTCATGCGCGGCTTCCTGGATGCGTCGGCGGAGCTCATCCGAGGGCATGACTCTCCCCGGTTCGCGCTCACGGGGACGGATCAGGCAGCCCGCCGCGCCACCTTCCTCTTGAAGGAGAAGGACTGAGGCGCATGGACGCAGGAGCAAGGAACCGCCCCTGGCTGTGCCTTCTTGCCTGCACCGCGCTGGCATGCGTCCCCTCCACGCCACCGCCGGGCGTCGTGCGCTTTGACCCCAGGAACTTTCCTGAGAGCGTTGAAGGACCGATGCCGCACTTCGGGCCGTTCAACTCTCGCATGGACGCATTGCTCGCCGCGTGCCCGCTCATCCTCACAAAGCCCCGCGCGACAGCGGGCCGCAGGGATGATCCGAACTTTGGCGTGCGCTGGCGAGCCTCGACCGAGTACTGCGCCTGGCTGTACTACACTCCCGACAGAACCTATGACATGAGCCTGCTCGTCGAGAGCACCGAAGCGGTTCCCCTGGACAATCAGGGCGAGCGGCGGTGCAGGGCTCCCGCGTTCGTGAGTGATCCTCGTTACCCCAAGCACAGCCTCAAGTATCTCTACTTCCTCCACAATCACCCCGCTGTCCCCACCAACATCTCCGAGAGAGACATCCGTGCGGTCATCAAGACCGCGATGATTCACGGGAAGTTCGTTGACACAGAAGAAGGAAGAATCCCCATCGGTGTCATCGCCTTCATCGCGAACACCTACGAGCCTTCACCCCACTCCTGTGATGGGTTCTACGAGTATCGCTGGGGAAGCTCAGAGGTCATGAAGTGGCAGTCCGACGCGCAAGGCCTCTGGCTCGCAGAGAAGGCGGGAAGTGTCACCTGGATCAATGAAACCGAGTTTACCTTCGAGCCGAGCAGATAGCGTGGTACCCGCCGACGTCAGGCCTCAGGGTGCTTCATGAGATCAGGGAAACGACTCCTTTGGCTTGCGGTGATGCTCACTGGCTGTGTTCTCCAGAGCAAGCATTCGCCCCCGATCGGGACCGACAGCTCGATTGAATTCCCACGGTTCTTTGCGCGCCCCGCCGTCCAGGTTGGCGGTGAGAGCATTCCCTATGAGCTGGACGGCGCGACCCTGCGGGCCCTCATGATTGCCGCCAATGACTTCCTCCCACCAGGCAGGAAGGAGCCGCCTTGTTGGGACAGGCAAGAGGCCTATCGCTACCGCGTCATCCGTCAGGGAGAGCTCATCTTCGTCGATATCTCGGAGGACATCACGGCCTGCGGGATGAAATACGTTTCGGTGGATTCAGGCGCTCGCTATGCCATCAGCGCCGACGGTCGAATCCTGCGACGCATCATTGGAGCAGAGCCCGAGCAGCCTGTAGCACCTTCGCCACCAGACGCAGGTAGCGAGGGGCTCGCGTCCTCCCCAGATGCGGGCGCGGCGCCAGGTCCTCCTCCCCCCATTACCCAATCTCCCGATGGGGGCGCTTCGGGCTCTCCTCCTTGAGGTGCTGAGTTCACAATGAGGCTCAGGGGCGCTCGCGCACCACCAGCAGCCGGCGGGAGCTGAGCCCGCGATCGTCGGTGACGAGGATCTCGTTGGTGCCCACGGCCGGAGTCCACCAGAGCCGCTCGTCCGCCTTCGCCTTACCCAGGAACTTCCCGTTCACGAACCACGTCAGCTCACGATCGTGCGCGGCCTCGGCCTCCAGCGGCACCTCCTGCTGATCGGCCGACACGCCGGGGATGAGCAGCGCCACCTGCCCCTCGGAGGGGGAGAGGATCTCCGGCGCGTGCTCGGCGCCGCCCGGCTCGCACCCGGGCGCATGGGCGGGGGGCTCGGGCAGGCTGCGGTGCTGCTCCGTCAGCCAGCGGCGGATGCTGGAGGGCCATGTCAGATACACCCGGGACTCCGTCTCCCGGCCCGCGCGGCACACCGGGCTCACCGCGAGCCCCGTCTTCGCGTCCACCTCCACGCGCTGGTGGTAGGGGCAGGGCTGCGTGGGCACCGCCGAGCGCCGCGCGTACACCGCCTTGCGATCCTTGCACGCGTCCGTGGGCAGGTGTCCTGAGTAGGAGCACACCTCCACCTCCGCGAGATCCGCGGGAGGCACCCTGTCCTCCTTGACCGAGGCGCGCCCCCGCGGGCCTACGGCCTCCAGCAGATCGAAGAGCAGCGGCCCGGCGGCCTCCGAGCCCACCAGGTGCACGCTGGGGGTGTTGTCGAAGTTGCCCAGCCACACCACCGCCGTGTGCCGGGGCCCCGAACCCGCGGCCCACGCGTCCCGGTGGCCAAAGCTCGTCCCCGTCTTCCAGTGCACCTGCGCGGGCATGCCCGTGAGCTGGCGGCGCGCGGGGAAGTCCGGCCGGTCTCTCAGCGCGAGCGAGCGTCGGGTCAGCCAGGAGGCTCCCGGAGAGAAGAGCTCGCGCGGCTCCGCGGCGGGCTTGCCGTCGTCCAGCACCTTCAGCGGGCGCGTGCGGCCCTCCTGCGCGAGCGCCACATACACCCCGGCCAGCTCCAGCGGCGTCACCTCCAGGCCTCCCACGGCCGCGGACAGGCCGTAGAAGCCGGGATCGGGCTGCAGGCTGTCCACACCGGCCTGCCGGAGCGTGCCCAGGAAGCGCTCCACGCCGATGCGCCCCAGCAGGTTCACGAACGGCAGGTTGAGCGACTGGGAGAGCGCGTACTCCATCCGCACCAGCCCCATGAAGCGCCCGTCGAAGTTGCGCGGCGCGTAGCCGCCATAGGACTCGGGGATGTCCGCCACCAGGTGCTCGGGCAACACCAGCCCGCGATCGATCCCCATCGCGTAGAGCACCGGCTTGAGCGCCGAGCCGGGCGAGCGCGGCGTGTCGAAGCCGATGATCTGCCCGCCGTGCCGGGCATCGAAGAAGTCGAAGCTGCCCACCAGCGCGAGCACCTCGGCGCGCTCGTGGTCCACCACCACCACCACCCCGTTGTGGACGCCCTTCGTGGCCAGCTCCGCCGACGCGTCGCGCATCAGCCGCTCGGCCAGCCGCTGCGTGCCCGCCTCCAGCGTGGTGCGCAGCCGCGACAGCTCGGGCCTCCGCGCGCGCAGCCACATCGCCGCGTGCGGCGCCTCCCGGGGGAAGGGCACCAGCTCGCGCGGGACGGGGGTGTTGCGCACCTCCGCGAGCACCTCCTCGGGCCTGGCCCGGGCCTCCGGGGGCCCCAGCGGCAGCGCCGTCTCCTCCAGCAGCCGACGCGCCACCTCGTCCCGCGCCGCCTTCAGCCGCGCCCCGTTCTGCGGCGTGGGGAAGCGCCGGTTGGGGTTCTGCGGCACGGCGAGCAGCGTGGCGATCTCCGCCGGGCTCAGGTGCGTGGCGCGGTGCCCGAAGTAGGCCAGCGCCGCCGCCTCCACGCCCTCCACGTTGCGCCCGTAGGGGACGAACTGGAGGTAGTTGGCCAGGATCTCGTCCTTGGACAGGCGCAGCTCGAGCTGCATCGCCCGGAAGGACTCGATGACCTTGGATACGAGGGTGCGAGGCCGGGGCTCCAGCACACGCACCAGCTGCATGGTGAGCGTGGAGGCGCCGGACACGCGGCGCCCCTTCGTCACGTTGGACACCACCGCGCGCGCCACCGCCAGCGGATCCACCCCCGGGTGCCAGGCGAAGCGCTTGTCCTCCAGCGCGAGCAGCGCCCGGAGGTAGGCCGGGTCGATGTCCTGCGTTCGCGTGGGGACGCGCCACCGCTCGTCCGGCGCGAGGAAGACGTGCGCCGGAGTCCCGTCCCGGTACTCGATGACCACCGAGTGCGGCGACGAGAGACGCTCGGGCAGCGGCACGAGCCACGCCGCCCCCCACCCCACCCCGCCCAGGGCGAGGAGGAGGAGCAGTGCCACGGCGAGCCTTCTCCGGGTGAGGCGAGGCAGACGCATGGGAGGCCTACAGCAGGAAGTCCTTCCAGGGGCCGGACACCTCGACGGCCTGGCCGGCATCACGCGCCCAGATGCGCGGATCGTACATGGCCTCCGCCTCCACCGGCGGCAGCGTGAACTTTCCAGCCGTCACCGCGCGCACGGCGTAGACCACCTTCTTGGACTCGCCCGACTGCAGGGTGCCGAAGACCTCCATCCGGTCGTCCCGGATGTTCACGTAGTCCGCCGTCCACAGCTCCTCGGTGCTCACCCACTGCACGGCGCCACCGCGACCGAGCCGGGCGTTCTCGATCTCCCAGCCCGCCGGCAGCCGGTCCACCAGGGCGATGTTCTGGATGCGCTCGCCGCTGGTGTTCTTGAGCTCGATCTCCACGTAGAGCAGGTCCGCCAGGTTCACGGAGTCGCCCGGGCTGACGGCGGTGCCGTCGAGCTTGCGGTACGTGCGGCTGAGCGTCAGCCCCTGGCCGCCCGTCTTCGCCTGGCCGCTGGAGCGCACTCCCTCGCTGTTGACGATGAGGTAGAGCTTGCCCTCGCCCTTCTCCTTGAGCTCGAGCGTGAGGCCCTTGCGCTCGCTGGCGCGGGCCAGCGCCCAGGTGCGATCCGAGGCGCGCGTCGTCTTCCCGCCCTCGTTCGCCTGCGGCGCCACCTCCTTGCCGTCCGCCACCAGCGTGGGCGGCGTGAAGCTGGAGGCCGCGCCGGAGACGCGCTTGCCCAGGCCGGTGATGCTCCAGACCAGCTCCTGGGTGGTGTAGTAGGAGCTGTGGTGCCCGATGAGGGACTGGGCCACCTGCTGCGCCAGCGGCTCGGCCGCCGGATCATTGCCGAACAGATCCTGGAACGTGCTCAGCATCAGCCCGCGGCGGCGGCGATCCGAGTAGAAGGACCAGGAGTTTCGCCGCTCCTCGGTGATGGGCGAGAGGTCCGGGCTCTTGAGCTCCTTCTCGTAGCGGCGATCGCCCGCCAGGTAGAGGGCGGCCTTGAGCAGGTGCTCCTCCTCGCGCTCCTCGCCGGAGAAGGCCTTCTGCTTGCCCAGCTCGTCGATGAGCTTCTGGACGCGCGCCTTGCGGCCCTTGCCGGACAGCGACAGCACGTAGTGCATGTAGGCCTCGGAGGACTGGCCGTAGTGGTCGTCCCGGCGCACGTTGTTCTCCTTGCGGTTGAGCTCCTGGCCGAGCCAGGCCACCGCGTCGTCCAGCCGGTCCTGCGGCACCGGGTACTTGAGCTTCTGGGCGTCCAGGAGCAGGTGCGTGGCGTAGGCGGTGCCCCAGGCCACCGGCTCCGTCTGGCCGGGCCAGTAGGCGAAGCCGCCCGAGGGCGTCTGCATGGAGAGCAGGCGGTTGACGCCGGCCATCACCATGTCCTCCACCTTCTTGTTGCCCGTGAGCGTCGGGTCCACGTTGTCGATGAGCTGCGAGACGAAGAGCAGCGGGCGCGTGGAGGACGTCGTCTGCTCGATGCAGCCGTACGGGTAGCGGACCAGGTAGCTCAGGTGCTGAAGGGACTCGGCATACGGGTTGGTGGTGACCCAGAACGTGGAGCTCTCGGTGGTGGGCACCCAGCCCTGGAGGTACTGCGCCAGGTCCACGCGGCCGGACTCCAGCGGAATGCGCTGCACCGTGCGCTCGCGGGCGCCCGCCGGGTGCAGGGGCACGTCGAGCTGCTCGAAGGCCGTGAAGCCGCCGCCCTCGGCCGTCACCTTGAGGCGGGCGGCGCCCACCGCGGTGATGGCCTTGGCCTGGAAGACGAGCGTGGCCGCCTTCCCGTTCTCCAGCCGCGTGCGGCCCTCGCTCTTGCCCAGCATCTGCAGCGGCGAGCCCACGGAGGCCGGCATGGCCAGGCCCGGCACCGGCAGGTTCTCCGCCGTGAGGGACACCTTCACCTCCTGAGCGCTGCCCGAGAGGTTGGTGAGGAAGACGGGGATCTGGATCTCGTCTCCCTGGGTGAGGAAGCGCGGCAGCGTCGTCTGGAGCACCAGCGGATCGCGCACCAGCACCTGGGCGTCCGCGCGGCCCACGCGCTTGGGGCCGGTGGTGACGGCCATGACGCGCACCGCGCCGCGGTACATGGGCAGGTTGAACGGGAGGCTCAGCTTGCCGCTGGCGGGCACGGACACCACGCCGCTCCACAGCGCCACGGGCTTCACCGGCTGCACCCGGCCCGCCGCGCCCTCCTCGTCACCGCCGGTGGAGCGCGAGTTGCCACCCGGGGGCACCAGCAGCGTCCAGCCGATCGTCTCGAACGTCTCCACGCCCAGGGCGCGCTTGGCGAACAGCTCCTTGAGCGGGTCCGGGCTCTTGAAGCGCGTGAGCGAGAGGATGCCCTCGTCCACCACGGCCACCGTGGCGAAGGTGGGGCCCTCCTGCGGGCCCAGCTCCAGGTTCACCGTGAGGGTGCTGTTGGAGCGCACCTCCTTGGGCACGTCCAGCTTCACCGTCTGCGTGAAGTCCGTGGGCTCCAGCGTCACGCTGCCCACGCCGAAGGCCCGGTCCGGCATGAAAGCCTCGGCGGACTCCAGGTGCGGATCCTTCACCAGGAAGGCGGCCACGTAGACGTTGGGCGCGAAGCTCCTGGGCGTGAAGGTCCACGACACCTCGCCCGGCTCCACCGCCTTCCACTCGGAGGCGATCACCTGGTCCGTCTCCGCGGTGAGCAGCACCCGGCCGCGGTACGGCACCTTGAACTTCACGGCGATGGGCTCGTTGAGCCTGCCCGCCTTCGGCAGCTCCAGGGCGATGGAGGCCGGCTTGAGCGGGCGCGGCGTCTGGTCCACGCGCGCCTCGCCATCGCCGTACCAGTAGTAGCGGCCGTTGCCCTCCAGGTGCAGATCCGTCTGCGCGTTGCCGGAGCGCACGCGGACGATGAAGCCGGCGGCGTCCTGCGACGGCGTCACCTGGAGCTGGAACTTGCCGCCCTCCACCTTGGTGGTGGAGCGGCCCTCGCGCACGGGGCGCACGTAGCGCTGGTAGCGCTCATAGCCCTCGGACTCGTCGTAGTAGTAGCCGTACTCCTCCTCCAGGCGGAGGTACTCCACCTCGAGCGGCTTGAGCGCCTTGGCGTCGGTGACGAGCCGGCCCTCCCAGTCCACCACCACGCCGGTGACGGTGAAGGGCTTGCCCGCGTTCACCTTCTGCACGCCGGACTGGAGGCCCACGTAGTAGGCCTCCGGGTGCATGGGCACCGTCACGTCGCCCACGGTGGAGCGGCCGCTGCCCGCCTCGAAGACGCTGGCCTGCGCCACCAGCCTCGCCGGGCCCTTGAAGCCGCCGGCGGTCTCCTTCGCCGGGCACTCCACGAGCGCCTGGCCCTTGTCGCTCATCTCTCCCTTCACCTGGCCGAGCGTGACGGCCTTGGCCTCGGTGGCCTTCTGCCGCCACACGCCATAGGTGAACTGGGCGTTCTCCTTCGGCTTGAACTCGGAGGGCTCCAGCCGGCAGTTGAGCTCCACCGGGCTGCCCTCGGCCGAGCCGCCGAAGAGGTAGGCCGCCTCCACCTTCACCGGCACCACCGAGCCCTGCTGGTAGCCGGCCTTGTCCACGCTGGCCGTCACCTTCATGCGCTCGGGGACGAACTCCTCCACCTGGAGGCCGTAGGTGGCCACCTCTCGGTCCGCGACGCGCAGCGCCACGCGGTAGCTGCCCGTGTCCTGGAAGGCCTCGAAGGGCAGATCCAGCGACACCAGGCCCGCCTCGTTCGTCTTGAGCGCCACCTTCTTGAACTCGCGCTCACGCGGGTCGATGACGCGCAGCTCCACCGGCATGCCCGCGGGCGGCGCCTTGTCCTCCTGATCGCGCAGGATCGCCGCCACGTGGGCGGTGTCGCCCGGGCGGTACACGCCGCGGTCCGAGTAGATCGACGCGCGGTACGGCGCCTGGGCGCGGTACGGCTCGCCCTGGACGTCCGAGTTGGCGATCTCCGTCTTCAGCTCGCTGTACTTCAGGTAGGTGAGGTCCTCGCCCTTGCGCGCGATGAGGGCGAAGGGGGCCGCGGTGTCCACCGTCTGCGCGGGCACCTGGAGCTTGCAGCCGTCCGCGCCGCTGGTGGTGCAGCGGGCCACCGACTGGCCGCTCTTCTTCACCAGCGACACCTCGACGCCGGACAGCGGCTCGGTGGACTCCATGCCGAGCACCCACACGGAGACCTCCTGCTGGCCGTTGCCGGCGCTGGAGCCTCCGCGCTTGGCCACGAGGCTCAGGTCCGTGAGCAGGATGCGCGCGGCGGCCTGGGCGTCGTCTCGCTTGACGGAGACCTCCACCACGCCGCGCGTCGTGGAGGGCACCATGCTGCCCACGTCCAGGTAGGTGGTGGACAGGGTGTCCTCGGCGGGCTTGAGGGGGAGCTTCTTGCTGACGAGCACGTTGGAGGTGCGCTCGTCGGTGGCCTCCCGCTCGTCGTCGCTCATCCAGAAGACGAGGTTCTCCGGCGGCACGTGGCGGATGGTGAGCTCCGCGGTGTCCACGTTGAGGTAGTTGAGCGGCAGGTTGCGCCAGGCGCTGCGCGGCAGGTAGCGGCCCGCCGAGGTGAAGGCCAGCTGCGACTTGCGCGCGCTGATGGAGTAGCGGTTCTGGTAGGTGGACAGCAGCCGGCCGCCGCCCGCGGAGAGCAGGCCCGCGTCGATCTTCAGCGTGTACGTGCCGCGCTTGTAGTCACCGAAGATGCGGAAGCCGCGGCGCGACGGGGAGATGGAGAACTTCACCGGCGGGGTGAAGTGGATGGCGTCGGCGGCCACGGTGTCGTCGACCACGCAGCCCAGGTTGTCGTTGTCGTAGTAGTACGGGTCCCACTCGCCCTCGTCGGGGCTGGGCGGCGCGTTCATCTCCACGTCGCGGCAGCTGACCTCCAGGTAGAAGCCGGTGTTGCCCTCGGCGACGGTGACGCTGGTGATGTCCATGCGCTTGCCGCCGCGCAGCTCGAACGAGTCCTCCGCCGCGGGCGCCTTGCCGCCACCCTTGGGGGAGACCAGCCCCGCCTTGAGCGCGAGCCGCACGGTGGCTCCCGGCCGCAGCTGCGGGCTCGTGAGCTGCGCCACGATCACGTAGCGCTGGGTGGCGTGGGAGGTCAGCTTGACGTCGCTGATGGGCTTACCGTCCACCTGGAAGCTGGCGTAGCGCTGCACGGCGCTCGCATCGACCGGGCCGGAGAACATGAGCTCGGCGACCACCAGGCCCTTGACGGTGTCCACCTGGGCCGGGGCCATGCGGAGGAAGGCGAGCTTCGGGGTGGTGAAGGTGTGCGTCCACGCGCCCTCGGACGGGGCCTTCACCACGCCGGACGGCGTCTCCACGGAGTCGAGGGTGACGGTGTACGTCGTCCCCAGATCGAAGCCGTTGCCCGGCGTGAAGGAGAGCGCGGAGCTGTTGCGGAAGTACTCCAGGTAGCCACCCACGTCGGGCGAGAACCGGACGACGGTGCCCTTCTTCCCCTCGCCATCGGAGTACTGGACGTTGCGGGAGAACTCGAAGACGACCTTGTCGGGGACGACGCCCTCGGCGCCCAGCTCCTTGATGACGGGCGAGAGCGACTCGGGGGTGACGGGCGCCTCGCTCGCCTGCGGAGCCTGGGCCGAGCCCGGACTGGTGGAGCCGGGCGCGGGAGCCCCGGCGGAGGGCGGAGCGGGCGGCGGCCCTGCCTTGTCTTCCTTGCAAGCGACGAGAGTGGTGGCCACCAGGAGCGCCGCGCCCCACCACCGCGCGCGGGTAGAGCGGAGCCGACTCGGCGTCACGACAGACTGCGGACCCATGTTTCCTCCAAAGGACGGCATCGACTTTTCACGCGGCGTGCCGGGAGTGCCGGCGCCGCGAGCAAGGGGAAGTGTGGTCGCCTGCCCACGGCCCGACGGCGCCCCCCGCGCGTCTCAGGGCCCACACGGTGTCCCGGGAGCCACGGCTCCGGATCCACCGAGAGGGCAGCGATCAGCGGGCGACGCTAGGCGTCATGCTCACGGCGGTCAACGGGGGCGGCGAGACCCTATATATGGAGGCCCAAGAGATTCTCCTGGGTCTCACGAGTCCGAGCCACACCCCATGGTGCTTCCCATCCGTTTCGTCCTGATGCGCCCGCGCAACGCGGAGAACCTCGGTGCCGCCGCGCGGGCCTTGAAGAACTGCGGCCTGTCCGAGTGGACGTGGGTGCGGCCAGAGGCGGAGGACCTGGGACCGGCCCGGAGGCTGGCGGTCCACGCGGAGGACGTGCTGGACGGGGTGCGTCAGGCGGACACGCTGGAGGAGGCGGTGGCCGACTGCGTGTGGGTGGTGGGGACGAGCTCGCGCAAGGTGGAGGGCAAGCGGCGGCTGTCTCCACGAGCCGTGGGAGAGGAGCTGGTGGCCCGGGCGGCGCAGGGGCCGGTGGCGGTTGTCTTCGGGGACGAGCGTAGCGGGCTGACGAACGTTGAGGTGGAGCGCTGCCACGATCTGTCCGCCGTGCCGACGGATCCCTCGCAGCCGTCGATCAACCTGGCCCAGGCGGTGCTGCTGTACGCCTACGAGGTGCGCATGGCCTCGCTGGCGGCGGCTCCTCCCCCGCCGGCTCCGCTCCCGGTGGCGGCGTCGGATGAGGAGCTGGCGCGAGTCGAGGAGACGCTCGAGGCGACCTTGAAGGCAGGGAGCTTCCTGGTGGACGAGCACCCAGGGCGCACCGGGCTGAGGGACCTGTTCGCCCCGCTGCGCCGCTCGCGCCTGACACGCAACGAGGCCCGGCTGTGGCTGGCGGCGCTCCACACGCTGCGCAAGCGCCTGAGCTCGGGCTGAAGCCAGGCGGAAGGCATCCCCTGCCCTACTTCTTGCCGGCCCCGCTCCCCGCTCCGGTAAGGCGCCCCATCAGCTTCGGATCGTCCGGCAGCAGCCCGGCCTTGGGCAGGCGCGTGAGCAGCTCGCGCCAGCGCGGGTCCATCTTGAAGGTCTTCTGGAACAGCGGGATGGCCTCGTCCACGCGGTTCATGCCCACGAGCGAGATGGCGGTCCAGAAGACCATCTCGGCGTTGTTGGGGACCAGCGCCTGGGCTCCGGAGTAGGCCTCCAGGGCGGCCTTGGCGTCATTGCGCTCGACGGCGAGATCCCCCTCGTTCATCAGGTTGTACGCGCGCTGGAGCGTGAGCAGCCGCTTCAGCTCCTCCAGCGGCTGGGGGTGGTCATCCACGCGGAGGTCGAACTTGCGATCCAGCCACGGCTTCCCGGTGGGCTTGCCGGAGACGACGATCAGCGCCGCGGCCTGCTTGCCTCGGATGTCTCCACCGGCGGCCTCGGCGGCCTCGAGCGCGGCCATCATGCGCGCGGCGAGATCCCCCTTGGTCTCCCGGAACGCCTTGGCCATGGCGGGCCAGACGGTGTCCTTCTCCATCATGTTGGCCTGCACCGCGAAGTTCTCGCCGACGATATGGCCCGCGGCGGCGACGCACCGCTCGCCCGTGTGGGAGGCCACGCGGCCTTGAGCGTCAATCATGCCCACCTGCCGCACGGCGCTCCCGCTGTCGGCCGCCAGCAGTCCCTTGAGCGCATCCGGTGCGGAGCGGCCCGCGCGCATCAGGTCCAGCCCGAGCTTC
This sequence comes from Hyalangium gracile, assembly GCF_020103725.1. Lineage (NCBI taxonomy): Bacteria > Pseudomonadati > Myxococcota > Myxococcia > Myxococcales > Archangiaceae > Hyalangium > Hyalangium gracile. Next base: position 29,489 of record NZ_JAHXBG010000021.1, read on the forward strand.
CCATAGGACGGATCCACGAAGGACTGGGTGGCCACGGCGCCCACGCCCGCCTCGGCCCAGGCGACGAGCGGCCCTACGGAGAACCAGTGCGACTGCACCGCCACCCCCAGCTCACCCGTAGCCGGGTCACGCGCCACGATGGAGTAGGTGTTGACGGGTCGACGGGGGCTGGGAGGCTCGGAGCCGAGAGCCGGCGTGGCGAGCAGGATGAGGAAGAGGGCAACGCGCGACATGCAGTCCTCCAAGGGCGGCGGAGCGCGGAGGGTGATCGACCTGTCGAGCGACCGCAAGCCGATTCCGCCCCCGTGAAACCTTGGGCGCCCTGTGCTCGGACCGGTAGCGAACTGGTATGACAAGCAGCCCAGTTCGGACAGAGCGCGCCAAAGCCCTCCCCTCCTGGCTCGCCGGACGAGCAGGGAGGCAGCGCGTACCGGCTCCCCTTGGGGGACCTACCTTCCTGGGAAAGGTCATCCCATCGGGAGCAAGACAACATGGATCACATGCCTTACGAAGACACCGGTATGAGCGCCAGCCCGGAGCAGGAGCCGAAGCGCGACGCGCCGTCGGAGGCACCGAACCGCACGCCTCACTCCGCCGAGGGCCCCGACAAGGAGCGGAAGATGCCTGCGGGAGAGCCCGGCAAGACGCCCGGTTCGGCCGAGGGAGAGGATCCGGACCATCCTCCTGAGTCCACCCGGCACTGAAAGGCGCTCCCGGCGCGCCGTAGCGGGTACAGTGCCCTCCCATGGCCCGCAAGCCCCCTCCCCGTCGGCCCTCGGCATCCCACGACAAGCCCCCGAGCCGAAGCCGCTGGGAGGGCAAAGCGAAGCCTGACTGGCTGTCGCGAGCGCTCGCCCGGGCCGGAGTCTTCCCGCTCGCCGAGGCGGAGGATGCCATCCGCGCCGGCCGCGTCAGCATCAACGGCCGCGTGGCGAAGCAGCCGCTCGCCCCGGTGCCGGAGGGCGCCGTGCTCCGGGTGGACGGAGTGGAAGTGCAGCGCGAGGTGGAGACGCGGGTGCTGGCCTTCCACAAGCCCGCGGACGTGCTCACCTCCACCGTGAGCCAGCACCGCACGGGCACGGTCTACGAGGTGCTGCTTCCCCAGCTTCCGGATGAGCTGTCCCGCTACACCTGGCATGCCATCGGCAGGCTGGACCGGGGCACCACGGGGCTGCTGCTCTTCACCAATGACGAGAAGCTCGTGGCCCACGCCACGTCTCCGGAGACGCACCTGCCCAAGCGGTACGTGGCCACGGTGCAGGGCACTGCGGACGAGGAGAAGCTCGAGCCGCTGCGCCGAGGCGTGATGCTGGAGGACGGGCCGACCCGGCCGGCGAAGGTGAAGCTCCGGGATGCCCACACGGTGGAGGTCTCCGTCACCGAGGGCCGCCATCACCAGGTGAAGCGCATGCTCGGAGCCGTGGGGTTGCCCGTGAAGGCGCTGCACCGCGAGGCCGTGGGCGACGTGCTGCTGGACGTGCCCGAAGGTACCTTCCGCGAGCTCACCCCTGAGGAGATCTCCCACGGCCTGCGCTACAGCGGCCAGAACTAGCGCGCGGTGGCGTCCAGGCTGGCCGCTTCCTGGATCTGCGCCTCCAGCCACTTCCGATGCGCGAAGACACTGGTCATGACCGAGAACGACCCCTTCTTCGCGCTTTCAGCTCTCGATCCGATGACGCCCACGAGCACGGTGTTGTCGCCCGCGCTGAAGCAGCCTCCGCCGCTGTCACCCCCGTAGGCATGCGAGGCGGCGGACCCATCCTCCAGGCGCTGAGAGCCAGCAATGAACTCCACGCTGCCGGACTCCATCCTCCGAATCCAGGAGACCCTGTTCTCCCCATACCGGCGCTCCCCGAAGGGGCGCCCCGTCTCTCCCAATCCGAACCCCACCATCGTGATGCGATCGCCCGTTCGGACCTCCGCATCCGCCAGCTTGTAGACCGGAAGCTTCTCCTCCTCATCCACGGGCGTGGACAGGAAGACCACGGCGAGATCCGCGCTGCTCCACACGAGGTTCTGCTCATCGTACAGGAGCTCGAGATCCGGGTGGGCCCGCACCGTCCCGCTGTATTCCCGAGTATGAGCGCGAGATCCGCCTCGCTGGAGAGGACACGTCCCTGGCGTGGAGAGCAGCCGGGACGCCATGCGCCGCACGGGGGCCTTCCTCAACGAACAGCTCGGGCCCTGAGGCCCACACTCGCCGTGCAAGCTCCTTCAAACCCCGGCCCCGCTCGCGTACCTTCCGCCTGCTCAGTGGAAGGGTGCTCCGGGAATGGCTGACTTCGATCTGGTGGTGATTGGCTCTGGCCCCGCGGGGGAACAGGGCGCCGTGCAGGCGGCGCGCCTGGGCAAGCGCGTGGCGGTGGTGGAGCGCGAGCCCGTGCTCGGCGGCACCGCGGCCAACACCGGCACCCTGCCCTCGAAGACGCTGCGCGAGACGGCCCTCTACCTCTCCGGCTACCGCGCCCGCGGCCTCTACGGCGTGGAGAGCACCCTGCGCCACCAGGCCACGGTGTCCGACTTCCTCTACCGCGAGCGCCGCGTGAAGGAGACCGAGCGCACGCGCATCGGCCACAACCTCCAGTGCAACAACGTGGAGCTGATACAGGGCCAGGGCTCGCTCTCGGACGCCCACACCGTCCTCGTCCGCCGCCAGGGCCAGCCCGACCGCCGGCTCACCACCGAGTGCGTCCTCATCGCCACCGGCTCCTCGCCCTACCGGCCGCCGCTCTACCCCTTCGGCGATCCCCGCGTTCACGACTCGGACGAGATCCTCGATCTGTCCTCCCTGCCACGCGCGCTGGTGGTGGTGGGCGGCGGCGTCATCGGCTGCGAGTACGCCTGCATGTTCGCCGCGCTGGGCACCCCGGTGACGCTGGTGGACCTGAAGAAGGAGCTGCTGCCCTTCCTGGACGACGAGTTCTCCGGGCTGCTGCGCCAGCGCATGGAGGCGCTCGGCGTGCGGATGCGCTTCGGCTACTCGGTGGAGTCCATCCACGTGCCGGAGCAGGCCGCCGAGCCCATCCGGCTGACGCTCTCCGGCGGAGAGACGCTGGAGGTGGATCAGGTGCTGGTGGCCTCCGGCCGCTCCGCGAACACCGCGGGGCTGGGGCTGGAGGAGCTCGGCGTCAAGGTGGGCCCTCGCGGCCACGTGGAGGTGAGCCCCGCGTACCAGACGTCCGTGCCCCACATCTACGCGGTGGGAGACGTCATCGGCTTCCCAGCCCTGGCCTCCACCTCCATGGAGCAGGCGCGCCTGGCGGTGCTTTACGCCTTCGGCCAGCCCTTCAAGCCCGCCCAGGTGCTGCCCTACGGCATCTACACCATCCCCGAGGTCTCCATGGCGGGCGAGACGGAGGAGTCCCTGCGCGCCAAGGGCGTCCCCTACGTGGCGGGCCGCGCCGCCTTCGTCACCAACCCGCGCGGACAGATCATCGGAGAGATGCACGGGCTGCTGAAGCTGCTCTTCCACCGCGAGAGCCTGAAGCTGCTGGGCGTGCACGTGCTGGGCGAGCAGGCCGCGGAGCTGGTGCACGTGGGCCTCACGGCGCTGGTGGCCGGTGCCGGCACGCAGCTCTTCGTGGAGACGTGCTTCAACTACCCCACGCTCTCGGAGGCCTACAAGACGGCCACCTACGACGCGCTCCAGCAGCTCCAGGCCGGGGCGCGGTGAGCCAGGCGCCGCTCAGCGGCTGTTCTTGAGGCTGCCCACCGTGAGCCCCGTCATCAGGGGCGCCACGCGGTTGATGCCATCCGCGGAGGAGCGCGCCAGGGTCTGCGCCGGCGCCGAGGCAGGCCTCGAGGGGGTGCCCTTGCCGCCCGCGGCCCCCCGCAGCAGCTCTCGCACGCGGTTCCAGCGCACCTTCTCCTCGGAGAGGATGCGCGAGAGCTCATCGCGGGCCGCGGGATCCTCCAGCTCGGTGGCCGCCGCCGCCACCTTGTCGAGGAAGGGCATCAGATAGCCAAAGTCCCTGTCGAATGCGTCGGGGTTCGCCACGTGTACCTCCGCCAAGAGCCGGGGTGACACCCTACTTCATCCCTCCTCGGGCGGGGGAGTCTTCGCTCCACCGAGTGTCCACCGTCGCGCCCTGCGCGGCAGGTGGTGGTGTGCACGGGGAGTGCGCATCCTCTTCGAGAATCCCTGCCAGGGCCTGTCATGCACATGGAAGCCAACCAGGGGAACGAGCCAGAGACCTCCCTCTCGGGCACGACGGAATCCTCCAAGGCGGGCGAGGAGCAGGACTTCGAGGACTCGCTGCTCCAGGCCATCGCCGAGCCACCCACGCCGCTGCGGCTGCCCACCCCAGGCATGCGGCTGGGCGGCCCCAGCGGAGACCGCTTCGAGATCCTCGAGAAGCTGGGCGGCGGAGCCATGGGCTGCGTCTTCCGAGCGTGGGACGAGGCGCTGCAGCGCACCGTGGCGCTGAAGTTCCTCCTGCCTCGCGGCAAGCTGCCTGGAGGGCTGATGAGCTCGCTGCTCCAGCAGGAGGCGCGAGCGGTGGCCCAGCTCGACCACGAGCACATCGTCCGCATCTTCGATGTCGCGGAGTGGGACACCCCGTCCTGGGCGCCTCGGGTGCCCTTCCTGGTGATGGAGTACCTGGAGGGAGAGCCGCTGTCCGTGCTGCTGCGACGCGGGCGGCTGGGGGTACGCCGGGCGCTGGAGCTGCTGGAGGCCATCACCGCGGGACTGGCCCACGCCCATGCGCGGCACGTCATCCACCGCGACCTCAAGCCGCGCAACATCTTCCTCACGCGCGAGGGCCGGGTGAAGCTGCTCGACTTCGGCCTGGCGCACGTCACCTCGACGGCCACCGCCTCCGTGCCGCCACACCTGCCCATGGCCGGCTCGCCCCCGTACATGGCTCCAGAGCAGTGGCGCGGCGCCCCCCAGGATGCACGGACGGACGTCTGGGCGGCCGGTGTCCTGCTGCACGAGATGCTCACGGGCGAGCCGCTCTACCCGACGGACTCGGTGGAGGAACTCCGTGAGAAGGTGATGGCCCCGGAGCCCGTGCCCTGGGTGCTCGAGCGCCTCCCGCAGCTTCCCGAGGCCGTCGAGGCGCTGCTGGCCAGAGCCCTGGCCAAGTCCCCCGAGGCCCGCTTCCCCACCGCGGTGGAACTCCACCAGCGCGTGGTGCTGCTCCTGGAGCAGCTCGGCGAGCAGCTCGGCCCCGCGCCTGCGAAGCCGACGCCCACGCCCCAGCAGCGCCGCCAGCTCACCCTGCTCGCCTGCCAGCTGGGAGGCTCCGGCGGCGCGCAGGAGCTGGATGCCGAGGACGCGGGCGATCTCCAAGCCGCCTTCCACCGCCTCTTCTCCCAGCGGATCAGCGCGCACGGAGGCTCCGTGGTGTCATGCCTGGGCAACCAGGGGCTCGCGTGCTTCGGCTACCCCCGAGCGCATGAGGATGACTCGGAGCAGGCGGTGCGCACCGCGCTGGATCTGACCGGGACGGTGCCCGCGGCCCTACAGCAAGCCCTGCCCCACCTGCCCCACTCCCGGCTGACCGTGAGCGTGGGCGTGCACACGGGCGCGGTGGTGCTGGACCGGAGCTTCTCGGACTCCCATCCCGCCGGGCTCCTGGCCATCCAGGGCGAGGCGCCCGCCGTGGCCGCGGGGCTGGCCCGACAGGCCATGGCCGGCACGGTGCTGCTCAGCGGCACCACGTGGACGCTGGTGCGCGGCGCCTTCGAGGCCGAGGCGCTGGGTCCCCGCTCGCTCGATGGCGGGGCGGATGGGCCCCTGGTGGAGCGCCACCGGGTGCGGGGCCCCCGTCAGGTTCCGCTGCGGTTCACCCGGGTGCTGCAGGCCGGCAGGCTCACCCCCCTGGTGGGACGGGAGCAGGAGCTGCGAGCGCTCACCGAGCACTGGGAGCAGGCCATGCGCGGCCAGGGCGGCTGCGTGCTGCTCATCGGCGACGCGGGCCTGGGCAAGTCCCGCCTTACCCAGGAACTGTGTGGCCAGGTGCTTCCGGAGGAGGCGGCGATGGCGCGGAGCCAGTGCTGGCCCCAGCTCCGCAACAGCGCCTTCCACCCCGTCATCGAGCTGCTGCGCTCCCTGCTCCACCTGGGCCCCCAGGCGCACGAGGCATCCCTGCGAGAGCACCTGGACACGCTGGGCCTGGAGCCGCAGCACGCGGGGATCCTGGCGCAGCTGCTCTGCCCGTCTCCCTCCGCGCTCCTGCTCATCCCCCGGCTGGAGCCGGCCCAACAGAAGGCCTGGCGCGAGCAGCTGGCCGCGGCGCTGCTGTCCCTCGCATGGAAGGTCTCGGGCGGGTGTCCCATCCTCGCCATCCTCGAGGACGTGCACTGGGCGGATCCCTCCACGGTGGCGCTGCTGGGCCTGCTGATCCCGAGGCTCGAGGGGAAGCGCCTGCTGCTGGTGCTGACCGCCCGTCCCGAGTTCCAGCCGCCCTGGCCTTCACCTCCGGCCCTGCACCGGCTCGTGCTGGGGCGCCTGCCGGCGGAGCGGGCCGCCGCCCTGGTGAAGGAGGTCGCCCGAGGCCAGGCCCTGCCCACCGAGGTGGTGACGGATCTCGTGGCGCGGACGGATGGCGTGCCCCTCTTCGTGGAGGAGATGGCGCGAATGGTGCTCACACGCGCCCCCCACTCCGGCGCCGCGATCGAGCGGCCCTCCATCCCCATCACCCTGCACGAGCTGCTGCTGGCAAGACTGGACTGCCTGCCGCCCCGGCAGCGTGCGTTGGCGCAGCGCTGCGCCGTGGTGGGGCGGGACTTCAGCGCCGCCCTGCTCACCTGGCTCTGGGATGAGGCCCCGGAGGCGCTGGAGCCGGAGCTGGCGGGCCTGCTCGAGTCCGGACTGCTCACGCGCCAGGAGGCCGCCACCCCACCCGGCTACCAGTTCCGACACGTGCTCTTCCAGGAGGCCGCGTACCTGTCCCTCACGCGGAGCTCGCGGCGGCAGCACCACGCGCGCATCGCCCAGGCGCTGACCGAGCACTTCCCCGACGTCGTGGAGCAGCGGCCGGAGGTGCTCGCCCACCACTACACCCAGGCGGGAGCCGCCGGGCCCGCCCTGCGCTGGTGGACACGAGCGGGAGAGCTGGCCGAGCGACGCTCGGCGGATCCGGAGGCGGTGGGACACTTCACCCAGGCGATGAAGCTGCTGCGAGCGCTGCCGGACGAGGCGGAGCGCCATCGGCACGAGCTGCTGCTCCAGCTCATGATGGGAATGTCGCTGATGCGGATCCAGGGCTTCCGCGCTCCCGAAGTCGAGCGGGCCTATGCGCGCGCGGAGGAGCTGTTGCTCGAGGGCCAGGAAGGGACGTTCCGCCTGGGGCTGCTCACCTGGGGAATCTCCTCCTATTACTTCGGGCGGGCCGAGTTCGACCGGATGCACCGCCTGGCCGAGGCCATGGTCGCCCGGGGCCGGCGCACCCGGGACGCGGCCATCCTGGTGGAGGGCTATCGGATGATGGCGACCGCGCTGCTCATGCGCGGAGAGCTGGTGGCCGCCGCGGAGCAGAGCCGGCGGGCGGTGGCCTTCGCACGCTTCCGCCCCGAGCAGCACCCCGCCCTGCTCCTGGAGTACGGCATCGATCCGGCGGTGGGCGCGCTGGTGATCGCCTCGGGGATCCACGCGCTCCTGGGCCAGCTCACCCTGGGCCGGCGGCAGACCCGGGAGGCCTTGCGCCTGGCGCGAGGACTGGGCGATCCCCGAACGTCCGCGTTCGCGCTCACCTACACGGCCCTGAGCTGCGTGCACCTTCGAGATGCCACGTGTGCCCTGGAGCGGGCGGATCGGGCGCTGGCGCTCTGCCGGGAGCACCACTTCGACGCCTGGCTGCTGGTGGTGCTGTTCACCCGGGGCTGGGCGCTCGCCGAGCAGGGACACGTCGAGGATGGGTTCGGCCTCATGCGGCAGATCATCGAGCAGTGGACGCGCAGCGGCTGGTGGACGCACCTGCCCGCGGCCCTGGCTCGCGTCGCCGAGCTCCACCTGCGGCGGGGACACACGGAGGAAGGGCTCCAGGCGCTGCACGAGTCCCTCGAGTGGACCCGGAAGACAGGGGTCCACATGGAGGACGCGGAGCAGGCGCGCATCCATGGTGAGCTGCTGCGCCAGCTCGGCCAGGAGGATGAGGCCCGACGCCAGCTCGAGCGGGCGCTCGTCATCGCCTGGCGCCAGCACAACCGGCTCGTCGAGCTGCGCGTGTCGGCCAGCCTGGCTCGACAGCTTCGCGACCGCGGCCAGCCAGAGCGGGCGCGGCGGCTCCTGCGGAGGCACTGCGACCGGCTCCACACGCGCCAGGAGCCCCCGGATCTCCAGGAGGCCCGGGCGCTGCTCTCCCAGCTCTCCCTCACGCCTGCGCCTGGAGCACCTGCCGGGCTGCCAATGAGCTGAGCGCGAGGATGGTCCACTGCGGGTTGACGGTGACGCTGGTGGGGAACACCGACGCGTCCGACACGTACACGTTGTCGAAGCCGACGACACGGAAGGACTCGTCCACCACCCGCTCCGAGGCATGCGCCGAGCGCCCACCGGCCATGAGGTTTCCGCCCTGGGGGTGCGCGGTGTTGACGAGCAGGTCCTCCATTCGGAGCGGCCGCAGCGACAGCCGGCGGGCGAACTCGCGGATGAGGTGAGGCTCCGGCTCCATCTCCACCCCGGGCCGGGTCGGCAGGATGACACGGCGGGCTCCCGCGCCCCGAGCCAGCTCCAGCAGCGTCACCAGCGCATAGCGCACATGGGCCTCATCCTCGGGGCCCAGCTGCCAGGTGAAGGACCGACCGTTGAGCAGATCTCCACGGCGCTCGATGCGTCCGTTGGACTCGGAGCCCACCAGGGCGCCGAAGCTGACCAGGTGCCGGTAGCGCTCCATCACCGCGCGGTGGCGGTCGAAGTAGAACGGCAGCGTGAGGGAGAAGGCGCCAGGAGGATTGAAGTAGGTCTCGAAGATGGCGCGGCCCTGAGGATCCGCGCTGCCCAGGGTGATCTGATCCCCATCGAAGGCATCCACCACCGCGGGCAGCTCGAGCGCGGCGGGCAGGGCGAAGTTGCAGCTCATCCGCTGGCCGACGGCGCCGTCCACCCCGCTGCGCATGAGCAGGTGGCTGCTGGCAATCACCCCACCCGCGATGACGAGGCCCTTGCGCACCCGGATGCGGTGCAGCGCCCCGCCGACGGAGCGCACCAGCAGCGACTCCACGCGCCGCCCGGAGGCAGCGAAGCTGACGGCATCGCTGAGGGGGATGAAGTCCACCCCGCGAGCCTCCGCCCAGGGGATGTACGTCTCCAGCATGGAGCGCTTGCACAGGTACTTGTTGCCCAGGTTCCACAGCCCGTCTCCCACGGACTGCGGCGCGTTGGCCTCCACCACGCGCGCGGGCTCCAGCGCGCCACCGCCCCGCTCCGTGTTGAGGGTGTCCACCGCCCGCTCGAAGGAGGCGCGCACCACCTGGTTGATGCCCTCCGGCGACAGCGGGCCGATCTCCAGCTCCTGGGCGATGCGCCCGTACTCCCCGGGCAGCGCGCTCAGGTCCAGCCCATACTCCTGCTCCCAGCGCGTCCGGACGCGCTCGGGCATCCGGTAGCAGACGGCGTTGTTGATGACGCTGGTGCCGCCGACACACTCGCCCTGGAGGATGATCATGTCGGCGCGCTTCGTCTGCTGGATGCCGCCTTCCTTGTAGAGCCGCGCCACCATCTCCAGCTCGTACTCGGTGAAGTCCTGCAGGGGCGAGTAGCGTGCTCCCCGCTCGATCACGGCGATGGAGGCGCCCGGCTCCGCGCTGGCCAGGCGGTACGCCATCACCGCGCCCCCGGGCCCCGAGCCTACGATGAGGTAGTCCACCACGTCCGGCAGCAGCGCGCGGCCCTCGAGCGGCGTCGCCACGCGCGGGGCCAGGGTCCTGCGCTCCCGGCCTCCCTCGGGGCGCCAGTTGGCGGGATCGCGCTCGCTCCGAGGCAGCGGAGCCACGGCGGAGGGCGGCGGCGCGGAGGGAGTCTCCTCGGGCTGCAGGCGGGCCCGGGCTCCCGGAGGCACGTAGCCGATGCGCGCGTGCTGGGTGCGCCCCGCGTAGGCGGCGAACAGCACCAGCGACTGGGCGGAGACGGCGAGCTGGAAGGCCAGGTGCGCCACCTCGGGGACGAAGGCGCGGCGCCGCTCCTCCTCGGGCCGCAGGAGGCGCTTGCGCAGGAAGAACTTCCGCTCCTCGGGGGACATGACCGAGAAGGTGGGGCGCAGCCCGAGCAGCGGCGGCAGGACCATCTCCACCAGCCAGAAGGGGAAGTTGATCAGGCCGCGCTTGCGCCCGCGAATCTCCGCGGCGTACCGGTCCACCGCCTGGAGCACGTCCGCGCGCTCGCCCGCGGGCAGCAGCGCATCGTGGATGCTGGCGATGGCCTGGGCGCTGGGGGCATGGAAGCTGGTGATGGTGTACTCCACGTTGAAGTAGAGGCTGCGCAGGGCCGCCAGCACGGCCACCACCGCCGCGAACTCCAGGGTGTGGGCCAGGAGGTAGCCGGGGATGGGGAGCACCTCGCCGCCCGGCCGGAGCACCGTGGCGCCCCCGACGCCCAGCAGCACGAGCCCCACGAGGCTGGCCATCCCGAGCGAGAAGAAGAGCGTACCGGTGAGCCCCTCGCGCACGCGCTGGGAGCGCGCCATCAGGCCACACACCAGGGCCAGGGTGACGTAGAGCGTGAGGGAGTTGCCCAGCCCCGGGTCCGGTGACGCGAACAGGGCGTTCCACTCCGCCACGGGCAGCAGCCCGAAGCGCCCGAGGAGCGAGACCACCACGACGAGCCCCGCATAGCCCGCGATCGTGAGCAGGACGTACCGCCAGATCTGCGTGGGCAGCGAGAACGACGCGGGGAGCGTCTCGCTCCCACGGGTGAGGGACTCCTTCCGGGAGCGCGCCATCACCCAGAGGAAGAGCAGGAGCATGACGCCATCCACTCCCGCCGAGACGAGCAGGAAGTCCCGATAGGGCGTCGTCGCCGGGGTGAGCGCGTGGAAGGCCAGCGAGCCGGCCACGGAGGTGGCGTGCCCGACGAACATGGCGAGCGTGCACGTCCACCTCAGCCCCCGGTGGTAGGCGCCGACGAAGGCCAGGCTCGCCATCAGGCTGATCTTCGCCACGGTGCTGATCGCGAGCCACGCGTTCTGGTACGTCATGTCGAAGAGCATCCGCACCTGGGCGGGCCAGGCCGCGGGCCCCACCCCCCCGAGCAGCAGCAGCACCAGGTAGCCCAGGTAGGCCAGCCCCAGCACGCGCAGCACCCAGAAGCCGCTGTCACGCGGAGGGCGGGCCACCGGCTCCTCGGTCCACTCCCTGGGAAAGAGCGGCGCGCCGGCTGAGCGCTCGCCGCCAGGGGACACCGCCCGAGCCACGAGCCGGCTGAGCCACAGGCAGACGGGGCCGATGAGCACCGCATCCACCGACAGCGTGAGGAGGAAGCGCAGCGCGGGAGGCTGGAGCCGCTCGACGAACGTGCCCGGCGTGTAGTCCCAGAGCGCGGGCAGCCCCTGGGCCCGATAGTGGTGCTCCAGATACAGGTCGAGCACGTACAGCGGGACCAGCACCAGGGCGTAGTGAAGGAGCGAGCTCGACTTGCGGAAGGCCACCACCAGCGGCGCGAAGATCAGGCTGAAGGTCGCCACCTCGCCCACCATGAGCCAGGAGCTGGGAAAGCGGACGACGTCCAGCACGCGGGTGATGACCAGCACCAGCGCCACTGTCACCCCGGCGGTCACGCCCATCGAGAGCAGAAAGCGCCCTCTCGCCGACAACCGATCGAGCGGATCGTCGCCCGCCTGGCCTCGGAGACTGAACAAGGGTGCCACGGAAGCCTCCTGGGAGAACGGGCCCGCGGGGACCTGGCGCATCCAGGCCCACGAAGCACCGCCTTCCTCCCCCCAGGGCAGATCCGGCGCGGCTCCGATGTGACGCCCGAGCCCCTCCGCCCTGCCTGCTCGGCGGGCGAAGGGCCCCGGCTCAGCCGTGGTACACGCGCGAGGCGACGATCCGGCCGCCCTTCACTTCCAGCACCTCCGCCACCGGCATGGGCGCCTCGTTGGGAGCGTGGCGCAGGTACTCCATGAAGACGCGGTCCTCGTCCGCCGTGAGCGCCGTCTCCTCGTAGCGCAGCCCGGGCAGCCGGGCGATCGCCTCCCGCCACCACTTCGCCAGCGCCTGCTTGCCCACCAGCTTGCCGCCCGTCTCCGGGTGCAGCACCCGGATCTTCGGCGAGGTGTGCGTGCAGTCCTCCGCATAGAGCGCCACCAGCGCCTCCACGTCATGGGCGTTGAAAGCACGCAGCCAGGCTCGGGCCACGGAGAAGTTTTCGCTCGCACTCATGGTTGATCCCCTCGGAAATGCTCGGCGGGCGCCTCGCGCTGCAGCGGCCGGGCCTCCCCTATATAAGGTGTCAGACCAGATCGGTAGGCGGGGGTGGGTGCACGTGTGCCCCCATCGGCATGCGGATTTGGCTGGAAAGTTCAACCTGTGGGAAGTAGAGGCCCCGCCTGCCCTGTTCCCCCAGGCGTTTTTCAAGAACAGAAGGACCGGATCGTGGCCTCCAACGTACCCATCGAAAAGATTCGCAACATCGGCATCTCCGCCCACATCGACTCGGGCAAGACGACTCTCTCCGAGCGCATCCTCTATTACACGGGCCGCATCCACGAGATCCACGAGGTCCGTGGCAAGGATGGCGTCGGCGCGAAGATGGACTCGATGGATCTCGAGCGCGAGAAGGGCATCACCATCCAGTCCGCCGCCACGTACGCCATGTGGGGCGACCACAACATCAACCTGATCGACACCCCGGGACACGTGGACTTCACCATCGAGGTGGAGCGCGCGCTCCGCGTGCTCGATGGCGCCATCCTGGTGCTCTGCTCCGTGTCCGGCGTTCAGTCCCAGTCCATCACCGTGGACCGGCAGATGAAGCGCTACAAGGTTCCGCGCATCGCGTTCGTCAACAAGATGGACCGCGCCGGCGCCAACTATGACCGCGTGGCCGCCCAGCTGAAGGAGAAGCTCCACCACCACCCGGTGAAGCTCCAGTTCCCCATCGGCGCCGAGGACCGCTTCCAGGGCCTGATCGATCTGGTCAGCATGAAGGCGTTCTACTTCGACGGTGAGAACGGCGAGAAGATCCGCGAGGAGGCCATCCCCGCCGACATGGTCGACGAGGCCAAGCAGCGCCGTCAGCAGATGATCGAGGGCGTGGCCGAGGTGGATGACCAGCTCGGCGAGCTGTTCCTGGCCGACGCGGCCATCACCGACGATCAGATCCGCGCCGCCATCCGCCGGGCGACCATCGCCCTGAAGATGACGCCGGTCATGTGCGGCTCGGCCTACAAGAACAAGGGCGTGCAGCTGCTGCTGGACGCGGTGTGCGGCTACCTGCCCAACCCCAAGGAAGCCACCAACGTCGCGCTGGACCAGAAGAACAACGAGGCGCAGGTCGTCCTCGAGTCCGATCCGGCCAAGCCCTTCGTGGGCCTTGCGTTCAAGCTGGAGGACGGTCGCTACGGTCAGCTGACGTACATGCGCGTCTACCAGGGCCGCGTGTCCAAGGGCGACTTCATCATCAACCAGTCGAACCAGAAGAAGGTCAAGGTTCCTCGCATCGTGCGCATGCACGCCAGCGAGATGAACGACATCAACGAGGGACAGGCCGGTGACATCATCGCCCTGTTCGGCGTGGAGTGCGCCTCCGGCGACACGTTCACCGACGGCACCGTGCAGTACACGATGACGTCCATGCACGTGCCGGACGCGGTGATCTCGCTCGCGGTGTCTCCCAAGGAGCGCACCAGCACGGCCAACTTCTCCAAGGCCCTCAACCGGTTCACCAAGGAGGACCCGACCTTCCGCGTGCACCGCGACGAGGAGAGCGCCCAGACGATCATCAGCGGCATGGGCGAGCTGCACCTGGAGATCTACATCGAGCGCATGCGGCGCGAGTACAACTGCGAAGTCATCGCCGGCAAGCCGCAGGTGGCCTACCGCGAGACGATCAGCCAGAAGGGCGAGTTCGCCTACACGCACAAGAAGCAGACCGGTGGTTCCGGTCAGTTCGCGCGCGTGTGCGGCTACCTCGAGCCGCTGCCGTCCGACGCCGTGCAGCAGTACGAGTTCGTGGATGACATCGTGGGCGGCTCCATCCCCCGCGAGTTCATCCCCGCCTGCGACAAGGGCTTCCAGGAGGCGGTGAAGAAGGGCAGCCTCATCGGCTTCCCCGTGGTGGGCGTGCGCGTGGTCATCAACGACGGCGCGTTCCACGCGGTGGACTCGAGCGAAATGGCGTTCAAGACCGCGGCCATCATGGGCTTCCGTGAGGGCTACGCCGCGGCCAAGCCGATCATCCTCGAGCCGGTGATGAAGGTGGAAGTGCAGGCCCCTGAGGACTTCCAGGGCTCGGTGGTGGGTCAGCTCAACCAGCGCCGCGGCACCATCATCAGCACCGAGAACCGCGAGGGCTACCTGGTGGCCGTCGCCGAGGTGCCGCTGAACACCATGTTCGGCTACTCCACGGACCTGCGCTCGGCCACTCAGGGCAAGGGTGAGTTCACCATGGAGTTCGCGAAGTACTCGCCCGTGCCGAAGAACGAGGCCGAGGCGCTGATGGCGGCCTACCGCGAGAAGCTGGCCGCCGAGCAGGCCGCGCGCAAGTAGTCCGCTCGAGCCTCACGCAGCATTCATGCAGTCGCGGGAGGGCGCCTCGCGGGTGGAGGCGCCCTCTCCGTTTTTCCGGCTCCGCCTGTGCGGGTGCCCGCCACCCGCGACAGGAAAACATGACGTTCGATGAACTGAAGCTTGCCGAGCCGTTGCTCCGCGCGGTGAAGGAAGAGGGCTACACCACTCCCACCCCCATCCAGCAGCAGGCCATTCCGCCCGCGCTCGAGGGCCGGGACGTGCTGGGGTGCGCGCAGACGGGCACGGGCAAGACGGCGGCGTTCGCGCTGCCCATCCTCCACCGGCTCTCCACGGGACGCCCCGTCCCTCCCGCGCACGGCCGCCCCATCCGCGCGCTCATCCTCACCCCCACCCGCGAGCTGGCCAGCCAGATCGTCGAGAGCTTCCAGGCCTACGGCCGCTTCACGAAGCTGACGTGGGCGGTGATTTTCGGCGGCGTGGGGCAGAACGCGCAGGAGCAGGCGCTGCGCCGCGGCGTGGACGTGCTCGTGGCCACGCCCGGGCGGCTGTTGGACCTGATGAGCCAGGGGTTCGTCTCGTACAAGGCGCTCGAGGTGTTCGTGCTGGACGAGGCCGACCGCATGCTGGACATGGGCTTCATCCATGACGTGAAGCGCGTCATCGCCCAGCTGCCGCAGAAGCGGCAGACGCTGTTCTTCTCCGCGACGATGCCGCCGGAGATCCAGGCGCTCTCCAAGAGCCTGCTGAAGGATCCGGCCCGGGTGGAGGTGGTGCCGCAGTCCACCACGGCGGAGAAGGTGGACCAGAAGCTCTACTTCGTGGAGCGGGAGCAGAAGCGCCACCTGCTGGTGCACCTGCTGGGCGACACGACCATCCGCCGCGCGCTGGTCTTCACTCGCACCAAGCACGGCGCCAACCGGGTGACGAAGCAGCTCATGGCCGCGCGCATCACGGCGGAGGCCATCCACGGCAACAAGAGCCAGAACGCGCGCGAGCGGGCGCTGGACTCCTTCAAGGATGGGAGCTGCCGGGTGCTGGTGGCGACGGACATCGCCGCCCGTGGCATCGACATCGAGGGCATCACCCACGTCATCAACTTTGATCTGCCCAACATCCCCGAGTCCTACGTGCACCGCATCGGCCGCACGGGGCGCGCGGGGGCGGCGGGCATCGCCCTCTCCTTCTGCGACACGGAGGAGCGCGCGTACCTGAAGGACATCGAGCGCACCATCCGGCGCCACGTGCCGGTGGTGACGGACCACCCGTTCCGCTCGGGCTCGTCCGCTCCGGCGCCCACCTCGCTGGACTCGGCGCCGGCCGGGCAGGCGCAGGGGGGCCAGCGCTCCCAGGGCGGCCAGCGGCACCACGGCGGCGGCCAGCGCTCCGGCGAGTCCCGGGGCGGTGGAGGCCAGGCACACGGCCCTCGCAACGGGGGACGTGGGCGCAGACGGGGCCAGGGGCGCTCGGGAGGCCAGGGCGGCTCCCGGCAGGCTCAGGGTGGACAGCACCGGGGCTCGGAGGGCCGGTCCTCCTCGGGAGCGGCGTCCGCGCCGGCCTCGACGGCTTCCCGGCCGCCGCCTCCTCCCGTGCGCACCTCACCGAAGTGGCTCTGAGGTGAGGTAAGAGGGGCCTGTGACCCTGCTCCGCGCCGCCAACGTCCAGCTCACCTTCGGAAGCCGCACCGTCTTCGAAGGGCTCACCCTCACCATCGAGGAGGGTGAGCGCGTGGGCCTGGTGGGCGTGAACGGCTCGGGCAAGTCCTCGCTGATGAAGATCCTGGCGGGGGTGTCGCGCGCGGACGCGGGGGAGCTGCAGCTCCGCCGGGGCGCTCGCGTCACCTACCTGCCCCAGGAGCCCGAGTTCCCCGAGGGCGCCACGGTGGCCTCGGAGCTGTCCGTCTCCCAGGGGCCCCTGAAGGAGGCGCTGGCGGCGCACGCGGAGCTCAGCCGCAAGCTGGAGTCCACCCCCGCCGAGGCGCACGAGAAGCTGCTGGAGCAGCTCTCGGCGCTGTCGGACCGCATCGAGCAGCTGGGCGGCTGGGACACCGAGCACCACGCGAAGACGCTGCTGGATCGGCTGGGCGTGAAGGACTGGGACCGCCCGGTGGCGCAGCTGTCCGGCGGCCTGCGCAAGCGCGTGGCCATCGCCCGGGCGCTGCTGACGCGGCCCGACCTGCTGATGCTGGACGAGCCCACCAACCACCTGGACGCGGACACGGTGGACTGGCTCGAGGAGGAGCTGGACAAGCTCCCCGGCGCGCTGCTGCTGGTGACGCACGATCGCTACTTCCTGGACGGGCTGGTGGACAGGATCGTCGAGATCCAGCCTGGCGCGGGCGCCATCTCGTACCCCGGCAACTACGAGGCGTACGTGGAGCAGAAGCTGGTGGCGCAGGAGAACGCGTCCATCGCCCAGCACAAGCGCGAGCGCTGGATCGCCCAGGAAGTGGCGTGGCTGCGGCGAGGCCCCGAGGCGCGGCGCACCAAGAGCAAGGCGCGCATCGAGCGGGCGCGCAAGCTGATGGCGGAGAAGGGCTTCGAGCGTCCCAAGGTGGCGGCGCTGCAGGTGCTGTCGGCCCCGAGGCTGGGACACACCGTCATCGAGGCGGAGGGCATCCAGAAGTCCTTCGGCGAGCGGCGCGTGCTGAGAGGCGTGGACTTCCGGCTCCAGCGCGGCGAGCGCGTGGGGATGGTGGGCCCCAACGGCGTGGGCAAGACGACGTTCCTGCGCGTGCTGCTGGGCGAGCTGCCGCCGGATGACGGGAAGCTCGTCATCGGCAAGAACACGAAGGTGGCGTACTACGACCAGACGCGGGCCACGCTGGATCCGGAGCAGACGGTCTACGAGGCGGCCTCGCACGGCGAGGACTGGGTGGAGCTGGGTGACAAGAAGATCGCCCTGCGTGACTACCTGGACGACCTGCTCTTCCCGGTGCCGATGCAGCGCCAGAAGGTGGCGGCGCTGTCCGGAGGCGAGCGCAACCGGCTGCTGCTGGCGCGGCTCTTCCTGGAAGGCGCCAACGTGCTGGTGCTGGACGAGCCCACGAACGACCTGGACATCGTCACGCTGAACGTCCTGGAGGGCCTGCTGCTGAGCTTCACCGGCAGCGTCCTGCTGGTGACGCACGACCGGTACTTCCTGGACAAGGTGGCCACGTCCGTCCTGGCCTTCGAGGGCGACGGCCGCGTCGTCCGGTACGAGGGCAACTACGCCATGTACCGGCGCCTGAAGGACCAGGCGGAGGCGGCCAAGGCCGCGGAGGCCGCGCCACCCGCGCCGAAGAAGGAGGCCCCTGCCCCGTCGCCGTCCGAGGCGCCCAGGTCGGCGCGCAAGCCCGGGAAGCTCTCGTACAAGGAGCAGCGGGAGCTGGACGGGATGGAGGCGGCGATCGAGGCGGCCGAGACGCGCAAGGCGGAGCTGGAGGCGAAGCTGGCCGACCCTGCCGTCTACAGCAGCGCCTCGAAGGTGCCGGAGCTCCAGCGCGAGCTGGAGGCGGCGACCTCCGAGGTGGACCGGCTGTACGCGCGCTGGCAGGAGCTGCAGAACCTCGTCAGCGGCGCCTGACCTGGAGCCCCTGCCCCACGTCCGCCGTCAGCCGGGCCGCACGCGCAGGACCACCTTGCCGGTGGCGCGCCGCTGCTCCAGATCCTTCAGCGCCTGAGCGCCCTGCTCCAGCGGGTACACGGGCCCCACCAGCGGCTCGACGATGCCCTGGTCCGCGAGCGCGGCCAGCTCCTTCGCGATGGTCCGCGTGACGGCGGGGTCGTGCATCAGGAACGCCCCCCACGCCACGCCCACCACGTCGATGTTCCGCAGCAGCAGCCGGTTCACCGTCACCTCCGGGATGCGCCCGCTGGTGAAGCCCACCACCAGCAGTCGGCCCTCGGGCGCCAGGCACTTGAGGCTCCGGTCGAAGATGTCTCCGCCCACCGGATCCATCACCACGTCCGCGCCTCGGCCCTCCGTCTTCTCGCGCACCTGCTGGACCCAGTCGCCCGTGGACAGGAGCACCTCCTGCGCGCCCGCTCGCCGCGCCACCTCCGCCTTGCGCTCATCGCTGACCACGGCGAGCACCCGGGCACCCGCCCCGCGCGCCACCTGGATCGTCGCCGTTCCCACGCCTCCCGCGGCGCCGTGGATCACCACGGTCTCGCCTTTCTGGAGCCGGCCGCGCCGGTGCAGCGCGAAGTGGGCGGTGTGGTAGTTCATCACCATGCCCGCGGCGGCCTCCATGCTCCAGCGCTCGGGGATGCGGAAGCACATCTCGGGCGGGGCCTTGGCCACCTCGGCGAAGCCGCCGAACATGATGAAGGCCATCACCCGGTCTCCCGCCTTCACGGCCGCTCCCGCCGGAGCCTTCCGCACCACGCCCGCCACCTCCACGCCCGGAACGAAGGGCAGCGGAGGCTTCATCTGGTACAGCCCGCGAGTCAGCAGCAGGTCCGGAAAGCTCACCCCGGCCGCCGCCACGTCGATGAGCACCTGATCGTCCGCCTCTGGCTCCGGAAGGTCCACCAGGGAGAGCCCCTCGGGGCCCTCCAGCCGCTGAAGCTGCAGTGCACGCATGTCGTCTCCTCGTCTCCTGTCTACTCGGCTCGCAGGGTCACCATGGGGTCGACTCGGGCGGCCCGAAGCGCCGGCAGCCCCGTGGATACCAGCGCCACCACCAGCAGCACCACCGGCGCCACGATGAAGGCCATCGGATCCAGCGCGCTCACCTCGTAGAGCTGGTGCTCCAGCAGGTGCGTGAGCCCGAAGGCCGCGGACAGGCCCAGCGCCACGCCCACCAGGACCGCGGACAGGGCCCTGCGCACCACCAGCCACATCAGCGCGCCCCTCGTGGCTCCCAGCGCCAGGCGCACCCCGAGCTCCCGGAGCCGCTGGTTCACCCGATAGGCCAGCGCGCCATAGATGCCCACCGCGGCCAGCGCCAGCGCCAGCGCCGCCATCAGCACCAGCAGCAGCGCGGTGAAGCGCGGTTGCTCCAGCGAGCGATCGAGGATCTGCTCCATGCCCTGCATGGCGGACACCGGCTGCGCGGGATCCACCGCCCAGATCTCCCTGCGCACGGCCTCCGCCAGCGCCTCGGTGTCCCCCGAAGCACGGATCACGAGCTTCTGCGGCAGCATCCTCACGAACCGCGTCAGGAGCGGCTGGGGAATCTGCCCCAGGGGAACGTAGGCGACGGGCTCCGGCGCATCCTCCAGGTTCAGCTCGCGGACGTCGCGCACCACGCCGATGATCTCCCGGGGCTCCGGGTCGGCGAGCTGCGGGATGGAGCTCCCCAAGGTGACGCGCTTGCCCAGCGGGTCCTGCCCCGGCCAGTAGCGGCGCGCCGCCGCCTCGTTGATGACCACCACGGGCAGGCTCCCGTGGCGATCGAGCTCGTCCAGCAGCCGCCCGTCGACCCGCTCGATCTTCAAGGCATCGAAGTAGCCGCGCGTCACGGGCCGGTAGTGCGCCAGCCCCATCTCCGACTCGCTGCCCGGCCCCTGCTTGCGGCCCGCGATGGTGAAGTTGAGCCGCAGCCCGGACTCCAGCGGCAGCGTCAGCGCGAAGCCCACCGCCTGGACTCCGGGCAGGCCCCTCAGCCGCCCCAGCACTCGCTGGGTGAAGTCCTCGATGGCCTCGATGGAGCCATAGCGCGTCTCGGGCAGGGGGAGCTTCACCATCCGCGCGTCACGGCCATCGAAGCCGGGGTCGACGCTCCTCAGCAGGAAGTAGCTCTTCCCCTGCAGCGCGGCGCCCACCAGCAGGATGACGGCGAGCGCCACCTGCCCCACCACCAGCACCCACTGCATGCGACTGCGCGGAACGCCAGGCGTCACCCGCGAGGCACTCACGCGCAGCGAGCCCACTGGATCCATCCGAGAGGCCTGCCACGCCGGCAACAGCCCGAAGAGCACGCCGGCCAGCACCGAGACCCCTCCGGTGAAGAGGAGCACCACCCCGTCGATGCGGAGTTCCTCCGGCAACGGGAGCTCCTCGGGAGACAGCGCGAGCAGCACGGGCAGCGCCCACGCGGCCAGCGCCAGCCCCAGCACGCCACCGGTGGCGGACAGGAGCACGCTCTCGGTGAGCAGCTGGCGAAGGATGCGGCTCGGCTTCGCCCCCAGCGCGGCGCGCACCGAGAGCTCCCGCTCCCGGCGGGCGGCCCGAGCCAGCTGGAGGTTGGCCAGGTTCACGCAAGCGATGAGGAGCACCAGCGCCACCGCGCCCAGCAGCACCAGCAGCGCCGGCCTCACCTCTCGGACCCGCATGGAGTTGAGATCTCCCGCCTCCAGCCGCTGCCCGGGGCGGACCGCTCCGGGACGGCTCGCGCGCAGCTGCTCCCCCTGCGCCCTCACCAGGGCCTCCACCTGCGAGGGCTTCGCCTCGGGCTTCAGCCGGCCCACCACCCCCAGGTAGTGCGCATCCTCCGTGGTGGCGAGATCGAGCCGGAGCGGCGCCCAGAGCTGGGCCTGGTGCGGGAAGTTGAAGCCTGGCGGCGCGACGCCGACGACGGTGTGGTCCTCGCCGTTCAGGGCGATGGCCTGCCCGACGATGTCGGGGCGCGCCCCGAAGCGCTGCTGCCACAGCTCGTGTCCCAGCAGGACCACGCGCGGCCCGCCCTCGACGTCCTCCTCCGGATGGAAGGCCCGGCCGTGCGCCGGCGAGACGCCGAGCACCTCGAAGAACGAGGCCGTCACGCGCGCGGCCGAGATGCGCTCGGGAGGACCATTGCCGGTGAGGTTGAAGCCCCCTTCGATGACGAGCCAGGCCATCATCTGGGAGAACGGCTGCTCCTGGCGCATCAGGAACGCGTACTGGGGCACGGAGAGCGGGGCGTCATCCCGGAACGAGTCGTGGCGCATCACCCGGAACAGGCGCTCGGGCTCCCGGAACGGCAGCGGCCGCAGCAGCACGCCGTTGACCACGCTGAAGATGGCGGTATTGGCTCCGATGGCCAGCGCCAGCGAGAGGATGGCGAGCGCGGTGAACCCTGGGCTCCTGCGCAGAAGACGGGCGGCGAATCGCAGATCGTCGGCCAGCTCGGCCATGCAATCCCTCTAGGGAGCCCCTCCCGACGAGGGTCCCGCGAGACGATCGCATGGCCGGGGGCGGATGCATACTCTTCCGCCAGGAGAGCAACGGGGAGTGCAGGGAGTCCGCGATTAGTCGTACCGGAGCGCCACCATGGGGTCCACGCGCGAGGCCCTCCGGGCCGGCAGCCACGTGGACACCAGGGCCACGCCCACCAGCACCACGGGCGCCGCGATGAAGGCCACCGGATCCAGCGCGCTCACGTAGACCAGCAGGTGCTCCATGAGTCGCGTGAGCCCCACGGCCCCGGCGATGCCCAGCGCCACGCCGATCCCCACCGTGGACAGACCCTGGCGCAGCACGAGCATCACCACCTCGCCCCGGGTGGCGCCCAGCGCCAGCCGCACCCCGAGCTCCCGGGTCCGCTGGTTCACCAGGTACGACAGCACGCCGTAGATGCCTACTGCGGCCAGCACCAGCGCCAGGCCCGCCATCAGCCCCAGCAGCAGCGTGTTGAAGCGCTGCGAGCCCAGCGAGCGGGCGAGGATGTCTCCCATGGGCATCACATTCGTCACCGGCTGCATCGAGTCCACCGCATGGATCTCCCGCTGCACGGCGGCCGCCAGCGGCGCGGTGTCCCCCGGCGCGCGCACCAGCAGGTTCTGGGGTAGCAGGCGCACGAACAGCGCCGCCATTCCAGGAGGCATCTGCCCCGGCGGCACGTAGGTGATGGCCGGAGCCTCATCCTGCAGGCCCACCTCGCGCACGTTGCGCACGATGCCGACGATCTCCCGCGGCACCTTGTCTCCGATGTGCGGCACCGAGTGGCCGATGGTGATGCGCTGCCCGATGGGATCCTGCCCCGGCCAGAACTTGCGCGCCGCGGCCTCGTTGATGACCACCACGGGCACGCTGCCGTGCCGATCCTTGTCATCCAGCAGCCGGCCCCGGACCAGCTCGATCTTCAGGGCCTGGAAGTAGCCGGGCGTCACCGGGCGGTAGAACGCGTCCCCCACCCCCTCCTTGCTCTCGGGCCCCCGGTAGCGCCCCTCGATGGCGAACTCCATGTCGGCGCCGTCCTCGAACGGGAGGGTGGCCGCGTAGGCCGCCGCCTCGACTCCCGGGAGGGCCTGCACCCGCTCCAGCACGCGGTGGATGAAGGACTCCAGCGCCTGCGGAGTGCCATAGCGCCCCTCGGGCATCGAGATCTTCATCGTCAGCACCCGCTGCGCGTCGATGCCGGGTGCCGTGGCGTTCAGGGCCGCGAAGCTCTTCACCAGCAGCGACGCGCCGATGAGGAGGATGACGGCCAGCGCCACCTCGCTCACGACCAGCAGCTTCCGCGTCCGGTTGCCGCCCGGGCCGGAGGTGGCGCGCGACGCACTCACCTTGCGCGAGCCTTGCAGGTTCGGCCGGGAGGCCTGCAGCGCGGGCAGCAGGCCGAAGAGCAGGCCGGTGACGACGGACACCCCGAGCGTGAAGGCCAGCACCGTCCCA
The DNA here is from genome assembly GCF_020103725.1 of Hyalangium gracile. Lineage (NCBI taxonomy): Bacteria > Pseudomonadati > Myxococcota > Myxococcia > Myxococcales > Archangiaceae > Hyalangium > Hyalangium gracile. The sequence continues at coordinate 52,643 of NZ_JAHXBG010000021.1, forward strand.
TCGATGCCCACCGTCTCGGGCAGCGGCAGCCCCTGGGGTGCCAGCGCGAGCAGCGACGGAATGGCCCAGGTGGCCAGCAGCAGCCCCAGGACTCCGCCCGCGGTGGCCAGGAGGACGCTCTCGGTAAGCAGCTGGCCCATGATGCGCTGAGGGCTGGCGCCCAGGGCCGTGCGCACGGCCAGCTCCCGCTCTCGGCTGGCGGCCCGTGCCAGCTGGAGGTTGGCCAGGTTCACGCAGGCGATGAGGAGCACCAGCGCCACCGCGCCCAGCAGCACCAGCAGCGCCGGCTTCACGTGCCGGGCGTTCATGGTCTGCAGCGGCGCGCCGTCCAGCTTGCGCTCCGGATCCAGCGCCGCGGCCCGGTTCGCCCGGAGCTGATCGCCCTGGACGGCCAGCATCGCGCTCACCTGCTCCGGCTGCACGCCCGGCCTCAGGCGTCCCACCACCATGAGGTAGTGCCCATCGTCCGTGCTCGCCGGGTTGAGCTGCAGCGGCGTCCAGAGCTGCGCGGAGTCCGGGAAGCCGAAGCCGGGCGGCGCCACGCCGACGATGGTGAACGTGTCCCCGTTCAACGACAGGGAGCGGCCGATGATGTCCGGGCTGCCGCCGAACCGCTGCTGCCACAGGCTGTGCCCCAGCACCACCACGTGGGGCCCGCCCGGCACGTCCTCCTCCGGATGGAAGGTCCGGCCGAGCGCCGGCCGCACCCCGATGACCTCGAAGAACGAGCGCGTCACGCGGGTGCCCATGATGCGCTCGGGGAGGCCGTCCCCCGTCAGGTTGAACCCGCTGTTCATCGCCGGGTAGGCCGTCACCCCGGAGAAGGGCTGGCTCTGGCTGGCCACGAAGGCGTACTGGGGCTCGGAGAGCGACGTGGCCACCCAGTCCGGCGAGCGGCGGAACACCTGGAAGAGCCGGTCGGGCTCCGGGAAGGGCAGCGGCCGCAGCAGCACCCCGTTCACCACGCTGAAGATGGCGGTGTTGGCCCCGATGGCCAGCGCCAGCGTGAGGATGGCCACGGCCGTGAAGCCGGGGTTCTTGCGGAGAATGCGAACGGCGAAGCGGAGGTCTTCGAGCAGTGCGGCCATGAAATCCCCTGTCCGGTAGCCTGCTCTACGAGCACACTGGAATTCCATTGCGCCGCCCCAGGTGAGGAGCGGTGGGATGGCTGGAGGCTGGGGGGAAGGCTCGGGCGGTGCCACGCGTTGCAGGCCATCCCCTTCCCAGCCCCAGGTCTGTGCTAGGTAGGCCGCCTCTCAACCCTTCGAACATCTCATGATCCGGCTCGACAACATCGGCAAGCAGCACGGCCAGCAAATCCTCTTCGTGGAGGCCTCCGCCCAGCTCAACCGGGGCGAGAAGATCGGCCTGGTGGGCCCCAACGGCGCGGGGAAGACCACCCTCTTCCGCATGATCATGCAGCGCGAGCTGCCGGACGAGGGCCAGGTCTCCGTCGACCGGGGCGTCACCGTGGGCTACTTCGACCAGGACGTGGGCGAGATGTCCGGGATGTCGGCGGTGGCCGCGACCATGGACGGCGCGGGCCCGGTGTCCAAGGTGGCCTCCGAGCTCAAGGAGCTGGAGGCGGCCATGGCGGACCCCGAGCGCATGGATGAGATGGACAAGCTCATCGAGCGCTTCGGCGTGGTGCAGGGCCGCTACGAGGAGCTGGGCGGCTACGCGCTCGAGGGCCGCGCGCGGGAGATCCTCGCGGGCCTGGGCTTCAACCAGGACATGATGGACGGGGACGTGGGCGCGCTGAGCGGCGGGTGGAAGATGCGCGTGGCGCTGGCCCGCATCCTCCTGATGCGTCCGGACGCCATGCTGCTGGACGAGCCGAGCAACCACCTCGACATCGAGTCGCTCATCTGGCTGGAGAACTTCCTCAAGGGCTACGAGGGCGCCCTGCTGATGACCAGCCACGACCGCGAGTTCATGAACCGCATCGTGACGAAGATCATCGAGATCGACGGCGGCTCGCTGACGACGTACTCGGGCAACTACGACTTCTACGAGAAGCAGCGCGCGCAGAACGAGCGCCAGCAGCAGGCGCAGTTCGAGCGGCAGCAGGCGATGCTGGCCAAGGAGCTGAAGTTCATCGAGCGCTTCAAGGCGCGGGCCTCGCACGCGGCCCAGGTGCAGAGCCGGGTGAAGAAGCTGGAGAAGATCGAGAAGGTGGAGCCGCCCAAGCGCCGGCAGACGCTGCTCTTCGAGTTCCAGCCGCCGCCGCGCTCGGGCGACGACGTGGCGAAGCTGGAGCGGGTGGTGAAGGGCTACGGCAAGCGCCGCATCTACGACGGGCTGGACTTCCTGGTGCGCCGCGGCGAGCGCTGGTGCGTGATGGGGGTGAACGGCGCGGGCAAGTCCACGCTGCTCAAGCTCATCTCCGGCGAGTCCCAGCCGGACGACGGGGCGGTGACGGTGGGCTCCAGCGTGAAGATGGGCTACTTCGCCCAGCACGCCATGGAGGTGCTCAAGGGCGAGCTGACGGTGTTCGAGTCCCTGATCGATCGCTTCCCGCGGGCCTCGCAGGGCTCGCTGCGGGCGCTGGCCGGGTGCTTCGGCTTCTCGGGGGACGAGGTGGACAAGAAGTGCCGGGTGCTCTCCGGTGGCGAGAAGGCGCGGCTGGTGCTGGCGCAGATGCTCTTCGATCCGCCCAACTTCCTGGTGCTGGACGAGCCCACCAACCACCTGGACATGGCCACCAAGCAGATGCTCATCACCGCGCTGGCCAACTACGAGGGCACCATGCTCTTCGTCAGCCACGACCGGCACTTCCTGGGCGCGCTCTCCAACCGGGTGCTGGAGCTGACGCCCGAGGGCGTGCACCAGTACGGCGGCGGCTACACCGAGTACGTCGCGCGCACCGGCCACGAGGCTCCGGGCCTGAGAAACTGAGACGCGGAGAGTGCCTGGACTGCGCGTCCAGGCATTTTCTACTCCAGACGTTTTGCGTAGGCCGTAGAGTGCATCCGGCGTTCCCGTCACGAAAGATGCGCTCGATGTCCCGCTCCCCTGTCCGTTCGATCTTCGTCCTCGCGCTGTCCCTGCTGTCCACCGCCGCCGCCGCTCAGGAGCGCCTGCCCGCCTTCACGCTGCAGCGGCTCCAGTTCGATCCCGGCGCGCTCGGCTCGCTCGTCGTAGGTACGGGCCGCACGCTCGACCAGGGGGTGTTCCGCTCCTCGGTCCAGTTCCAGTTTGAGCAGCAACCACTCGCCTTCGACGAGAGCTGGGATCCGCAGACGAACCAGGCGCTCGTGGAGGGCAAGTTCACCACCCACGTCACCGCGGCCTACGGCGTGCTGTCGTGGCTGCAGGTGGGGGCGCAGGCTCCGTTCATCCTCGCCCAGTCCGGCACGCGCCGGCAGGGGATGCTGCCTCCGGCCCGCTCCGGGCTGGACACGCCCTGGGTGGGGGCTCGCGCCGGCCTGCTCAGCGTCAAGCGGGGAGCGCCGGTGAACCTCGCGGTGGACGTGAGCGCGGGACTGCCCGTGGGCAGCGCCGCGGCCCTCGGCAAGGGGGACTTCGCGCTGCTGCCCCGGCTCCAGCTCGGCCTCCAGTCGCAGCGGTTCCAGCTCGGCGCCGAGGTGGGAACGCTGCTGCGCAAGAAGCTGGACATCAGCTCCTACTCCGGGCGCGAGAACGACATCATCGGCAACGAGATGCGGCTGGCGGCCACGGTGACGTCGCTCGGCGGCAAGAAGACGCGCGGCGAGCTGAGCGTGCTGCTCGGCCTGCCGCTCTCCGGAGGCCGCATGAGCACCGAGGTGCTGCTGGCCATCCGCCGCCACGCCCTGTCCTGGCTGGACCTCTACGTGCTCGGCGGGCCGGGCGTCGGCGTGGCCATGGACACCCCCGCCTTCCGCGTCATCGCCGGCGCCTCCTTCTCCACCGGCAAGATCGACTGACGCTCGGGGCCTGGCGCCCCGGGGGCTTTTCTCGCCTTCGCCGAGATGGGGCTGTAGCGTCAGCCCCTCTATCCGGGAGTCGATTTCTTCGATGAAGGTCCGCCGCCTTGAGATGAAGTCCTTCCGCGGGTTCAGCGAACTCGCCCTGGATTTCCATGGGCAGGTGACAGTGCTCGTCGGAGTCAATGGAGCCGGAAAGACTTCGATCCTCGACTGCCTGGCGTTGCTACTGGGACAGATTCCACCGGAACTCCTGAAAGAGAGTGGGAAGCGCCCCCAGCTCACTGAAGCCGATATTGCACTCGCCAAGCCCTACACCCTCAACTCACTGGAAGTCACCTTCCATGGGGAGACCTTCCGGTGGTCGCTGGCGCACATGCGCAGGGGATTTCCTCAGCAGGCGTCAAGCGATCTGTCAGGAGTCAAGGCGCTTGTCTCCGAGACAGAGAGCAGGATTCTCGAGGGACAGCAACTCTGGGTCCCGCTGGCAATGTATTACCCGGTCAATCGTATTCCAGCCACGGACGTTCCGCTGCAGCACGAGCCGAACCGAGGTGGACTCGACATCGAGCTGAGTTCCTTTCTCGATGCATACACCGAAGCGCTGGGTGGAACCCGCCGGGACTTCAAACGCTTCTTCGAGTGGTTCCGCGAGCGAGAGGACCTGGAGAATGAGGAACGGCTCCAGGTCAATCCCAGCCACCGGGACCGCCAGCTCGAAGCCGTCCGCGCGGCCATCGAAAGGCTCGTCCCCGGGTTCTCTGGGCTTCGTGTGCAACGGGCTCACGGGACGATGGTCGTCCAGAAGGACGGAACCACCTTGGAGCTGGGCCAGCTCTCGGACGGGGAGAAGGGACTGCTCGCCCTGGCCGGGGACCTGGCGCGCCGCCTGGCCATCGCCAACCCCAGGCTTCAGGAGCCACTCTCGGCCGAAGCCGTCGTGCTGATCGACGAGATCGAGCTGCACCTCCACCCTGGCTGGCAGCGGTTGGTCGTTGAGCAACTCGGCCAGACCTTCCCCAACTGCCAGTTCATCCTGACGACGCACTCGCCCCAGGTGCTGAGCCAGATCCCAGCGGAGTCCGTCGTCCTCCTCGACCGCTTCCAACGCGTATCCCTGCCAGCCGGCACGCTGGGACGAGACAGCAATTCGATCCTCTCGGAGGTCATGGGCATCCCAGAGCGTCCCGAGGCTTCGGCCAGCCGCATCCACGACATCTCCGGGATGATCGACTCGGGAGAGCTACCCCGAGCCCGCGAAGCCTTGGACGAGTTGGCGAAGCAACTCGGCGAGCAGGACTCCGAGGTCGTCCGCCTCCGAGCTCTCATCGGCTTCCTGGGAGGTTGAGGTGCGGCACATCCGCAAGGGGCCAGAGCCGCAAAGCCTCCTGGCGTATCGGCAGACGGAGGGGGCCTCCTACGATGGCCTCCCTCAAGAAGCCAAGGACGACATCCGTGCACAGCTCGCGCGGGAGCAGGGCTTCCTCTGCTGCTACTGCATGCAGCGCATCACGCCGGATCTCCATGGAATGAAGATCGAGCACTGGGCGCCGCAGGGAGATCCCGCTACCCGGCATCGACAGCTCGACTGGAAGAACCTTCTTGGCGCCTGCAGGGGCAACGAAGGTCAGCCCCTGCGAGCCCAACACTGTGACACGCGGAAAGGCGACATCCCGTTGACGGTGAACCCGAGCGATGAGCGCTGCGAGCAGCTCGTCCGGTTCCTCGCGGACGGCTCCATCGAGTCTGGCACTCCTGCCGTGAACGACGACCTCAACCAGACCCTGAACCTGAACTACGCGCTCCTGAGGAACAACCGCAAAGCCGCTCTCGCCGGTTTCCTCGAGGCCATGCGCCGAAAGTTTCCCCAGCTCACCTGGACTGACGCTTCTCTGGAACGAGCGCTGGCGGAACTCCAGCAGCCCAACGCGAGAGGGCAGCTACAACCCTATTGCCAGGTACTCATCTACTGGCTCAAGAAGCGCATGGGCCTTCTTCCAAAGGCCCATCGCGCGTGAGCGGCGAAAGCCGCTCCTCACAAGCTCAAGAGCCGATCGTCAGTTCACGTCCCAGCACGCGGCGATCTCCGCGCACGCGAGCTCCAGGTTGCCCAGCCGGCGCTGCTGCGCCTTGGGCGCCACGTACACCTTGCCCGCGAACACGTCGAACACGCGCACCAGCCGGTGGTCCACCGGCCCGCGCTGCTGCAGGTGCTGCTCAGCGTACATGTGGAGCACCGTGGCGATGTACTGCCCCGACTGCTCGGTCAGCGGCGTGTGCTTGGAGAAATAGAGCTTCAGCAGCCCCGAGTGCATCTGCCCGTGACGGTCCACGCTGCGCAGGATGAGCTCCGGGCGCACGTTGATCGTCACTCCCGACAGCGCCATCGGCGGCAGCTCCGCGTCCGCGGGGCTCGCCACGGCGTTCGTCAGCGCCAGCTCGTCGGCCGAGGCCAGGAAGCGCTGGAGCGCCTCGGCGCACAGCGCCAGCCGGTGCGCGTCGAAGTCCGTCTCCGGCGTGGCGTTGAGCATCCGCCGCTGGTGGTAGCGCAGGATGACCTCGTCGCGGCCGCCGCAGAGGAACTCGACGATGGCCTGGGCGGCCTCGGGGTAGCGCAGGTACTGGGGGTCCGGCGGGTTCTTCTGGGCGTGGATGATGCGCTTGCGCAGCGCGGGCGTCGCGGTGAGGTACTGCCCCAGCTTGTTGACCGAGACGCACGGATTCTCACGGATTTCAGCCATCGATCGACCCTTCCTTGCCGTTGCGGGAATGAAGAGAGACTACCGAGCGGGTCTGACATTCCTCGGGGCGACAGGACCGCCGCCGAAGGGGTTGCCCACGACCTGGGAGATGGCCTCTCATGCCCGCCGGGGGAGCCCGGTTCCCGAAGGGCTGTCACCCTCCCGCGATAGAATGGAGCCCCGCGCATGAGATACCCGCCCCGGCTGGGACACCTCGCCACCCGCCCGGTGGTGGTGAACCGGCTCGTCCCCACCTACGCGAAGGCCCACAACATCGACGAGCAGGAGGCCTCGCAGCGCCTGACGCGCGCCCTCGCCGGCCGCATCTGGGAGGACCTGCTGGCCGCCACGTGGGAGGCCATGAAGGGCCGCGTGAAGCGCCTGGACGAGCTGCGGCTGCTCGACAAGGTGTTCAACACGCTCGAGGAGCGCCCCCTGCGCTACGGCCGCGCCATGGAGACCAACCCCGCCTGGAGCGCCTTCATGATGATGTTGGACCTGGAGATCGGCACCGCCGGGGACGCCGCCCGGCGCGTCATGGAGACCGAGCAGGGCCGCAAGATGATGGCCGCAGGGCTCGCCGAGGCCGGAATGTTCCTCGCCACCGAGCTGACCAAGGGGAAGTGACGCTCACCCGGAAGTGGCATTTTCGGGGCCCCCTGGCTGTTCGCTACACTCGATCCCCCGAGAGACCCGCGCGTGCTCATCCGCTACTCCGACTGGAAGCGCCCCACCGACGACGCCTACGCGTTCCAGCTCCGCGCGGCCTCCGCCGGAACGGAGGGGTTCATTCCGGCCATCCCGAGCGCCGGCACCCGCAGCGACATCCGGGAGGTGGCTCGCCTGGCGCTCGCGGACGGAGAGGCGGACCGCTTCGAGAAGCGGATCGACCGCTGGAGCGGCCCCGAGGACGCCATCCCCGAGACGGGTGAGAAGCCCTACGAGAGCCAGCAGCACACCTTCGAGGAGCTCACCTGGCGTGACGCGCTGACGATGGACGACATCGAGCAGGCGCTGCGAGGCACCGTCCTGGTGCTGCGCCGCCCGTCCGGCCCCACCGACTACGTGCTGCGCGACCACCACATGCTCGACGTGGCGCTCTACCACTACCGCACCACGGGCGAGCTGCCGCGCGCCCTCTTCCACGCGGACCGGCACTCGGACTGGTGCAAGGACAGCTACCTGGAGGCCCGCCGCCCGCAGCAGGCCGCCACCTGGTGGGCGCTCATCGAGGGCCTCAAGCGTCCAGGCAGCGCCTCCGCCGTCCTCCGCGAACAAGACGTCTTCTTCACCACCGCCGCCGCCCAGCGCGCCGCCTGGATGAGCGGCCGGGACGTGGGCGTGTCCGTGCGCGTGCCTGGCTTCCTGGACCCCGACCAGCTCCACTGGCGCCAGGTCCTCGAGCAGCCCGGCGCCACCGAGGCGGACTGGGTCTCCCTGGATCTGGACTTCTTCCAGCCCTCGCCGCAGCTCCGCCTCAGCCGAGGGCTGCTGAGGGACGCGCGCTTCCACGGCCTCGTCACCGGCGCCCGGGTGCGCACCTTCGTCCTCTCGCCCCAGTTCACCAACGGTGGGGACAAGATTGACCCATGGGAGATCCAGGGAAACCTGCACTCCACGCTTCGCCTGCTCAACCTGCTGCGCCAGCTGCCGGGAAGCGTCCGGCTCGAGGGCTGAGCCCTCACCGTGTCACTTCTGACACGTCGGAACGCCCCGCTGACGCGTCGAGTTCGCTGACACGGATGCTCTGCCCCCAGAGTGAAATTCCGCTCCCGCGAAATACTTGAGTCGAACTTCACCTTTTCGTGAAACACGATAAGAATCGCGGCGCGCGGTAGGGTGGCGGTACCCCGTTGGTCCTCTATGTCTCAGGACAAAGTCAAATTCCCTGAGCAGGAGTCCTCGGGAGAACCCGAGCGGCCGGAGCCCTCCTCCGCGATGGGGAGGCCCGCGCCCAACCCACCGGGTGAGCTGTCCCCCACCAACCTGCGCCCGGACAGCCAGAACGGCGAGCAGTGGTGGGCGCCCCCGGAGAACACGCCGGAGCAGGTGGCCAAGGCGCCAGCGCCCGAGGTGAAGGATCCGCTGATTGGCCTGGTGGTGGGCAGCTTCCGCCTGGTGCGCAAGCTGGGCGGCGGCGGCATGGGCAACGTCTACCTGGGCGAGCACACCCTCATCGGCAGCAAGGTGGCGGTGAAGTTCCTCCACGAGCACTTCGCTTCCAACGAAGCCCTCGTCCAGCGCTTCCTGGCCGAAGCCCGCGCCGTCAACCTCATCGGCCATGAGAACATCATCAACATCTTCGACATGAACGTGCTGCCGCCCCGGCGGCACTACCTCGTCATGGAGTACCTCGAGGGCAGCCCCCTGTCCGCGATGACGGGGAGCGCGCAGCAGCCCTCGGTCGTCGTGCCGATCCTCAGCCAGGTGTGTGACGCGCTGCAGGCCGCGCACGTCAACGGCGTGGTCCACCGCGACTTGAAGCCGGAGAACATCTTCCTGGTGCGGCACGACCGCACGCCCCACTTCGTGAAGGTGCTGGACTTCGGCATCGCCAAGCTGCTGGACGGGGTGAGCCCGGGACAGACGTCGCTGGGCACCATCATCGGCACCCCCGAGTACATGGCCCCCGAGCAGTGGGCGGGCAAGGGCGTGGACGGGCGCACGGACCTGTACGCCCTGGGCATCATCGCCTACGAGCTGCTCACCGGGCGCACTCCCTTCGGCAAGGGCGGGCTGGGCAGCCTGCTGCATGCCCACCTGCAGGAGATGCCCGCCGCCCCCCACGAGGTGAACCGCCAGGTGCCGGTGGCCCTCTCGCAGGTCGTCATGCGCGCCATGGCCAAGCGCCCGGAGGATCGCTTCCGGAGCGCCAGCGAGATGCGCGCGGCCCTGGAGCAGGCCCTCACGGCCCCCGAGTCCGTGCCGACGCCGAAGCTCATCGCGCCCCCACCCGCCGCGAGCGCGCCCCCGCCCCCGCTCCCCGCGGACACGGCCATGGGCATCCCGCCCACCGCGCCCGCCCCGCCCCGCCGCTCCATGTCTCCCCCGCCGGGCGACATCGCCGTGCGGGTGGTGCTCGCGCCGGGCACGGACGCGGTCCGCCTGAACTGCACCGACCTGAGCCGCGCGGGCGCCTTCCTCTGCACCGAGGGCGTCATGCCCCCGCTGCGCTCGCGCGTGTCCATCACCTTCGAGCCGCGAGACAGGCCCCTCACCTGCATGGGCGAGGTGGTCCGCCACGTCACCCCCGAGCAGGCCTCCGCCTGGGCCATGCGCGCGGGCTTCGCCATCCAGTTCGTCGATCTCTCCACCGAGGCCCGGGACGCCCTGGTGCGGCTGGCCCAGGGGCAGAGCCCCGCCCCCGCGCCGCCCAAGGCCACCACGGATGATCCGCAGGCGGAGGCGCTGCTGGCCATGCTGCAGCGGCGCATGAGCAGCGATCCGTACGTGCTGCTGTCGCTGCCGCTGGACGCCACCTTCGATGACGTGCGGCAGCACGCTCGCGCCGCCCTGAGCGCCCTGGAGAACATCGCCACCCGGCCGCTGTCGGCCCGGCAGTCGAAGGAGCTGTCCGACATGCGCTCGCGCGTGGAGAAGGCCGCGGACCTGCTCGGCCATGCCCGCCAGCGCATCGAGCACGACGCCTGGCGCGCCAACTTCGCCGGAGTGGCCCGGTGCATCTCCAGCGGCCTGACGGCCAGCGAGATCGAGTCCCTGCGCGCCCGCTTCCTGCTGGCCCACCCCGGAGCCGAGGCCCGCGAGCGCATCCACTCCACCACCGCGTCCGCCTGGGAGGGCCAGAGCCGCGTCGACCTGGCCCTGGCGGAGTACGAGAAGGCGCTCACCGCCGATCCGCTCAACCTGTCGCTCCAACAGCGGTACTGGAGTCTGAAGCAGCGCGGGAAACCCACGCCGGCCCCGGATTCCAAGGGCCAGGACATCCCGGGACTGCGCCGCCGACCTGGCCGCTCGTAGCGCGGCGAGGCAACGTTGTCGGGAGCACTCGGAGCGCCAGCACGGGTTCTGTCTTCAGGGAGGCCACTGCTAGGACTGTCCTGCCGTCCTCGCCCTCGTGCCTGCTCCTGGAGAACTCATCCCATGCGCGACACCGCGGCCATGTCCCCGCTTCCTCGCCTGCACCTTCCGCCCGCCGTTCCGGGCCTGCCCCTGGTGGGAAACCTCCCGCGGCTGCTGCGGCGCAGGCTCGACTTCCTCGAGCAGGCACGCCAGCGACACGGCGACATCTTCCGGCTGCGCCTGGGGCCCGCCGAGGCCGTGGCGCTGTGCCACCCGCGCCACGCCCAGCACGTGCTGGTGGACAACGGGCCCAACTACATCAAGGGCGGGCCCTTCTGGGACTCGGTGCGGACCTTCATGGGCAACGGGCTGCCCGTGAGCGACGGTGAGTACTGGCGTAGGCAGCGCCGGCTGCTCCAGCCCGCCTTCCACCACCAGCGGCTCGTCACCCTGGCCGAGCGGCTGGTGGAGACCCTGGACGAGAGCCTGGCCGAGCGCTGGGACGAGGCCGCTCGGACGGGTGAGCCCTTCAACGCCGCCCAGGCCTTCACCCACATGACGATGCACCTGCTGGTGCGCACCATGTTCGGCGGCGGGCTGTCGCAGGCCGAGGCCGAGCAGGCCGAGCAGGCCATGGTCTACATCATCCACTTCATGCTGAAGGGGATGGTGAGCCGGTTGCTGCCACCGTGGGTGCCAATCCCAGGACACGCGCGCTACCGCGCCGCCATCGAGGCCATGGACTCGGTCATCTTCCGGATGATCGAGCGGGGCGAGCACGACGCCGAGCTGGGCGACACCCTGCTCTCCCTGATGGGGCAGGCCGTCGATGCGGAGACGGGCGAGCGGATGACGACGAAGCAGATCCGGGACGAGGCCATCGCGCTCTTCGTCGCGGGCTTCGAGACCACGACGACGGGCCTGGCGTGGGCGCTCCATGCGCTGACGCAGCAGCCGGAGGTCGCCCGGCGGCTCCAGGCGGAGGTGGACAGCGTGCTGGGCACGCGCGCGCCGCGGTTCGAGGATCTGCGGCGGCTCTCCTATACGCGCTGCATATTGCAGGAGACGCTCCGGCTGTACTCGCCGGTGTACTGGCTGCCCCGGACACCGCTGGAGGATGACGAGCTCGACGGCTACCGCATCCCCGCGGGGACGCTGGTGGGCGTCCTCTCGCACCTCATCCACCGCCGCCCGGACATCTGGGAGTCTCCCGAGCGCTTCGATCCCGACCGCTTCTCCCCCGAGCGCTCCGAGGGGCGCCCCAAGCTGGCGTGGCTGGCCTTCGGCGGCGGCCAGCGGCAGTGCATCGGCAAGGAGTTCGCCCTGATGGAGGGGCAGTTCATCCTGGCGCGCATCGCGCAGCGCTACCGCGTCACGGCGATTCCCGGGAAGCTGGCGCAGCCGCAGTTCGCCACCACCCTGCGCGCCCGGGATGGCGTCTGGGTGCACCTGGCTCCGCGCTGATCTCCGACGAGGAAGGTCTTTATCCCACCTGAAAGCTGTGCGGGCCCGCGCCCTGCTTCCGAAGCGGACGCGAAAAGCCTGCGCGGCCCAGGCGCTCGCATAGACGCATCCCAGAGGAAGGGCTGTGCACGCACCTTGCAAACGATGGCGACGGGCTCCGCACCCAGGCGCCCGAGACGTGGTTCGAGGAAGGCAGATCCTTATGCGTCAGCAAGGCACGAACGCTCCCGAGCAGACCCTGAAGCCCGAGGAGGCGTCGGGTGAGACCGCGCCCGGGGTGGCCGCTCGTCCGGAGTCCGCCCCCACGCAATTGCGCGCGCGCCCCGAGGAGAAGGATCCGCTGCTGGGCGCGGTGGTGGGCAGCTTCCGCCTGGTGCGCAAGCTGGGCGGCGGCGGCATGGGCAACGTCTACCTGGCCGAGCACACCGTCATCGGCAGCAAGGTGGCGGTGAAGTTCCTCCACGAGCACTTCGCCACCAACGAGGCCCTCGTCCAGCGCTTCCTGGCCGAAGCCCGCGCCGTCAACCTCATCGGCCACGAGAACATCGTCAACATCTTCGACATGAGCGTGCTGCCGCCTCGGAGGCACTACCTCGTCATGGAGTACCTCGAGGGCCAGTCGCTGGCCTCGCTCCTGCGTCGCCCGGTGCCGCCAGCGGTGGCCGTGCCGATCCTCACCCAGGTCTGCGATGCGCTGCAGGCGGCTCACGCGCACGGCGTCATCCACCGCGACTTGAAGCCGGAGAACATCTTCCTGGTGCGGCGCGACCGCACGCCCCACTTCGTGAAGGTGCTGGACTTCGGCGTCGCCAAGCTGCTCGACCGCAACGTGGGCCAGGCCCAGACTTCGGTGGGGACGCTGCTGGGCACTCCCGAGTACATGGCCCCCGAGCAGTGGACGGGCCAGCCGGTGGATGGACGCACGGACCTGTACGCGCTGGGGCTCATCGCCTACGTGATGCTCACGGGCCGGCGGCCCTTCAGCGGAGAGGGGCTGGGCGAGCAGCTGCAGGCCCACCTGAGGCAGGTGCCGATGTCCCCGCACGGGGTGCGGCCCGAGGTGCCGGCCGCCCTCTCGGACGTCGTCATGCGCGCCATCGCCAAGCGGCCGGAGGACCGGTTCCAGACCGCGAGCGAGCTGCGCGCCGCGCTGGAGCGAGCCATGGCGCCGTCGGCCATGCCCATCGCGGCCACGGTGGTGAGGGCGCATCCGCCCAGCCTCGAGTCCCCCCGGCATACGCCGATGGCGATGCCCCGGGTGCAGGTGACGCCGATGGCCGAGCTCGCCGCCCGGATGACGCCGGCCCCCGTGGCCCGTGCCACCCCGATGGCGCTCCCCACCGCCCCAGCCACGCCGCTGGCCACGCCCGTGCTCCGAGCCCCCGCGACGGCCGCGCCGGTGGCCCCGCTGACTCCGCCCATGGCGCCCTCCTCCCCGTCCGCGGCCCCCCGCGTGGCGGATGTGATTGCCTGGGTGGGGTTCCCGCCGGGGGCCGAGTCCCAGCGCATGGCCTGCACCGCGCTGACGCGTGCGGGCGCCTTCCTGTGCAGTGATGGAGCCCTCCCCGCGCTGCGCTCGCGCGTGTCGCTCATGCTGGAGCTGAACGACAGGCTGCTGCCCTGCACGGGCGAAGTGGTGCGCCATGTCCTCCCCGCCGAGGCCGCCTCCTGGGGAATGCGCGCGGGCTTCGCCATCCAGTTCGTCAACCTGTCCGCCGAGCTCCGGGACGCCCTGGACCGGCTGGCCCACGGACACACGCCGGCACCCCTGAAGCCCGCGAAGACGCTGCCGGACGATCCGCGGGCGGAGGCGCTGCTGGGCGCGCTGCTCCACCACATGAGCAGCGATCCCTACGCGCTGCTGTCGCTGCCGCAGGACGCCACCTTCGACGACGTGCGCAACCACGTGCGCGACATCCAACGCTCCGTGGAGGCGATTGCCGCCCGGCCGCTGTCGGCCCGCCAGATGAGGGATCTCGCCGAGGTGCGCTCGCGCGTGGAGCGGGCGGCGGACCTGCTCGGTCAGCCCCGGCAGCGCATCGAGCACGATGCCCGGCACGGCAACTACCCGGGCGTGGCCCGGTGCATCTCCAGCGGGCTGACGGCCACGGAGATCGAGACCCTGCGCGCCCGCTACCTGCAGGCCCACCCCGGCGCGGAGATGCGGGGAAGGATGCACGCCACGAGCGCCGCCTCCTGGGAGGCCCAGGGGAAGATCGATCCGGCGCTGACGGAGTACGAGAAGGCGCTGAGCGCCGACCCGCTCAACCTGCCCCTCCAGCAGCGCTACTGGAGCCTCAAGCGCCGAGACCCGCGCCAGGGCTCGGGTGCCACGCCGGCTCCCGCTCGGCTGAAGACTCCCTCCGGCAGGTTCGCGAGCATCCCCGAGCCTCCCTCCACGAGGTAGGCCCGGGCCAGGCCGCCGGGACGGACAGGCCTACTTCGGCATGAAGCCGAAGGCCTTGAGCATGATGAGGGCGATGCCCATCAGGCTCTCGCCGGCGATGAGGCCGGAGCCCACGGGGAACACCGTCGCCTCGGCCAGCTTCGGCTTGCGGCGGCGCAGGTACTCCGCGATGGCCGCGCCGATGAAGAAGCTGATCGAGCTGGAGCCGGGGATGACGATGGCCAGCCCGAAGCCCGCGGCGGAGGGAATGAAGGGCTTGGCCTTCTTCGGCGCCCACCGCTCCAGCAGCACCAGGACGATGCCCAGCGTGGCGCCGCACACCGCCCCGATGCGAGCGCTCGGGTGCAGCGCCTCGATGCCCACCGAGAGCATCTGGGAGACGCCGGCCCACACCAGGGCGCCCGGCGCGGGGAACTGGTCGGTGCCCAGCACGCTGGCGTCCGGCACGAGCAGGTGGAAGGCGGGCACCACGACGATGGCGCCGGCCACCACGCCGAAGAGCTGGCCGATGAACTGCTGCCGCGGGTTGGCGCCCAGCAGCCACCCGGACTTGAGGTCCGTCAGCAGGTCCGCCGAGTGCAGGCCCACGCCGCCGGTGGCGTTGGCGCTCATCACGTTGGCCGCGATGTTGCCCGGCGCCAGGCCGCCGTAGATGAGCTGGGTGACGGGCCCCAGCGCCTTGGTGGGCGTGGTGTCCGTCTCGCCGGTGACGCGCGCGGCGATGACGCCCATGATGACCGCCAGCGGCAGCGCGAGCACGCCCGCCCACACGGGGATCTGGAAGAGGTACGCCATGAGCGCCACGGCGATGGGGCCCATGATGGCGAAGCCCAGGGGGAACCACGCGGGCGGGCACTCGATGTCCGCCAGCGGATCGGCGGCGGCGTCCTCCTTCTTCTTCCCGAACAGCCCCGACAGCGCCTTGAAGGAGCGCGCCACGCTGCGCCACTGGAACGCGAAGGACAGCAGTCCCGAGGACACGAGCAGGGCCGCGCCCGTCCACAGCGTCCACGTGTTGATGGCCTTGAAGGTGACGGCGGTGATGACGCCCTGGTCGAACATGGCCGGGGCGAGGAAGCCGTAGGTGAGCACCGCGCCCAGGAGCATGGACCAGCCGGTCTTCCAGCTCATCAGCGCCCCGGCGCCCACCAGCAGCAGGCTCAAGTCGAGGGACAGCCCCCAGTCCCCGGCGGGGCGGCCGCGGATGGTGATGAACGGCAGGCTCACCTTGGCCGGGATGAGGGGCAGGCGCAGCAGCGCGGGGGCATGGGTATCGAGCCAGGCGCTCTTGGACTCGCGCAGCACCGCGATGACGGCGCCGATCAGGCCCGCCCCGCCGAGCAGCCGCGACTTCTGGCGGGCCACCTCGCCATGGCCGTGCAGGGCCTGGATCGTCTCCGCGGTGGCGGTGCCCGTGGGGAACGGCAGCGCCTCGATGTTGACGAGCTGGCGCTTGATGGGGATGGCGGCCACCACGCCCAGGATGGCGACCACCGTGAGCCACAGCACCAGCCAGCCGGTGCCGGGCAGCGTGCCCGTCAGCATCAGCAGCGCGGGCACCGCGTGCATGTTGCCGCCGCCCGTCATGTAGCCCGCCGCGGACGCCACCGAGCCCATGGCGTTGTTCTCCAGCGGGGAGAAGTCGTTGCGGAACACGCCCACCTGGCGCAGCAGGCTGAAGACGGAGAAGGCCAGGATGCAGGCGGTGAGGGTGACGCCCATGCTCCAACCCGTCTTGAGGATGACGTACAGGTTGGAGAGGCACATCACCATGCCGATGAGCATGCCGGCGATGACGGCGCGCGGCGTGAGCTGGCGCACGCCTCCCTGGTACACGTTCTCCAGCCAGTAGCGCTCGGGGTCCTGCGCCGCGGCGGACGCGGCCCCCGGAGGGGCCTCAACGGGAACGTGCGAGGGCTTCTCGTTCGGTGCGGGGTGGCTCATTGGGGGCAGCAACCATAATGCACCGGCCCCGAATCGCCGAGCGCCCCGCGCGGAGGGCGTGCGCCCCCCCTCGTCACTCGTGGTGGTGGCCGTGGCCGTCCGGGCCGTGGGCGTGGCCGTGGGTGAGCTCCTCGGCGGTGGCATCCCGCACCCCGCGTACGGTCACGTCGAAGTGCAGCGTCTTGCCCGCCAGGGGGTGGTTCAGGTCGACGATGACCGTGTCCCCCTTCACCTCGTGGATGCCGATGGGGATGACCTCGCCCCCGTCCGTCTGCGCGGCCAGGCGCATGCCCGGCTTCAGCTCGGCGTTGGCGGGGAACATGGTGCGCGGCACCTCCTGGAGCCCTCGGGAGTCATGCTCGCCGTAGCCCTGCCCGGGGGGCACCACCACCTTCTTGGCATCGCCCACGCCCATGCCCTCCAGGGCCCCCTCGAGCCCCGGGACGATCTGCCCACGCCCGTGCAGGTACGAGAGCGGCTGGCCGGGCTCGCTCTGGTCGACGACCTGACCGTCCCCGAGGTGCAGCTGGTACTCCAACGAGATGATTCGATCCTTGCCGACTTTCATGAGGCCGCTCCTTGGGTGCGACTACGAGTTGGGACTTCCTTCCGGAAGATTGCGAGCGAGTTCCCACACCTGCACTGCCCTGACGTACCCCCACCTGGGGAGCGAGCCCCTGCCCGGCGGGTCGGTCCACCTGGGAGCAGGGAGGCTATGGAAGGCACTCGGGATATGGGACTCGGAGTGAAGGCCCCGCTCTTCGAGAGCAGGGCTGGGAGGAGGTATATCGCGCCGGGCAAGCCCTGTCGCAGCGTGCGGGAGGGAGCCGTCACCCGGAGGACGACTCGACAGGTTCCCCTGGGGACTGGCCCTCGGAGGGCTCTCCCCGGGCGACGTAGAGGGCCGCGGCGAGATCGCCCGAGACGTTGAGCGTGGTGCGGCACATGTCGAGGAAGCGGTCCACGCCGAGGATGAGCCCGATGCCCTCGGTGGGAATCTTGAAGATGCCGAGGATCATCAGCACAACGGGCAGGGAGCCGGCGGGGACGCCCGCGGTGCCGATGCCCGCCAGCACGCAGATGAACATGATCTGGGCCTGATCCGCGAGGCTCAGGGGCACCGCGTACACCTGGGCGAGGAAGAGCACGGTGACGCCCTCGAAGAGCGCGGTGCCGTTCTGGTTCATGGCCGCGCCAGCGGTGAGGACGAAGCGCGACACGTGGCGCGGGAGCCGGAGGTTCTCCTCGGCGACCTTGAGGGCGGTGGGCAGCGTGGCGTTGGAGGAGGCCGTGGAGAAGGCGGTGGCCATGGCCAGGCGGATGTCACGGAAGAACGTGAGGGGGTTGCGCCCGCCGAGGAAGCGCACCGAGAGCGAGTACACCCCGAACATGTGCAGCCCGAGCGCCAGCACCACCACGGCCACGTAGGCGAGGATGGAGCCCAGCACCTGAACACCGAGCTGCGCCATGACGGAGAAGAGGAGCGCCGCCACGCCGAAAGGCGCCAGGCGCAGCACTCCGTCGATGAGCCGCATCATCACGTCATAGAGCCCCTGCAGCATCTCGCGCAGGCGCAGAGCCCCCGGCGTACGGGTCAGCGCCAGGCCGGCGCCGAAGATGAGGGCGAAGATGATGACGCCGATGATATCTCCTTCCGCGGCGGCGCGCAGCGGGTTGTCCGGCACCATGCCGACGAGGATCCCGGCGGGCGCGGTGCTGCCGGGCCTGGGGGCCGCCTTGACGGTGGAGGTGTTCTTCGCGGCGGAGGCGCGCGCCTCCTCGCTGAAGCCCACGCCGGGCTGGAGCATGTTGACCAGCACCAGCCCCAGGACGACGGCGATGGTGGAGAAGGCCACGGTGTAGGCGAGGGTCTTCAGCCCGAGCCGGCCGATCTGCCGCAGGTCCAGCTCGCACACGCCAATCACCAGGGCGGAGAAGAGCAGCGGCATCACCATCATGATCAGCAGGCGGATGAAGACCTTGCCCAGGGGCTCGGTGATGTTCGTCACCACCCAGGAGAGCCAGGCCGCGTCACCGGCGAGCGAGTGGGCCACGAGCCCCGCCACGGTGCCAGCGATAATGCCCACGAGCATCTTCTGGTGTGCCTTCATCGCGGCGCAGCCTAGCGATGAATGGAGGTGGCGCATACCTTCCATTCAGCGGAAGCTGCGAGGCCTCGTGGAACCGTACTTCCAACAGATCGAGCTCAGCGACGGAGTCCTGCCCGCCCCGCTCTTCCGCCGCCTGCTGCGGCGCGTGGGAGCGCTGGGCACCGAGCGCCTGCGCACCACCTACCAGACGACCTTCTGGTACGACTTCAGCGAGCCCACCAACGTGGTGGAGGAGGTCATCCTCACGCTGCGGCCCCGCGTGGTGAAGCACCCGCGCATCGTCGGCGTGGAGTGGTGGCTGAGCCGCATGTACGCCACGGACGTGCGCGTGGACTTCCACCAGGACCGGGACGAGAAGCTGGCGCTGCGCACCGGGAAGCTGGTGCACCCGCGCCTGTCCTCGGTGCTCTTCCTCAACCGCGTGCGCGGCGGGGCCCTGGCCATCACGCGCGAGCTGCCGGACCCGGCCAACCCCTCCCTGGCGCCCCGAAAGCTGGACGACCTGACGCTGGTGGCGCCCCGCCCCAACCGCTTCGTCGTCTTCGACGGCACGCTCACCCACGGAGTGCTGGACGCGAACAACCAGATCCCGGATGGCAGGCTCCCGGGCCGCACGCGGCAGCGCCGCACCATCGCGCTGAACTGGTGGACGCGGCGTCCCACGGACACGCCCACGTGGGCGGAGACGAAGCTCTACCGCGCGCTGGGAGGCTGAGCCTTCGCCGTCTCGTGCAGGCGGTGCGTGACGCGCTCGGCCCACTCGGGCTCGATCTCCATGCACGCCGGCCTGCGCCCCAGCCTCAGCGCCGCCGCGGGCGTGGAGCCGCTCCCCGCAAAGGGATCCAGGATCGTATCCCCAGGCCGGGTATAGGTCCGCACCAGCGGCTCCAGCACGGAGAACGGCTTGTGGTGCGGGTGGTTGCCCCAGCGCCCCGCCTCTCCGTCATCGTCGTAGCCGCTCACCACCGCCCAGACCGTCGGCGGCTCTCCCAGGCCCGGCACCGGCGCCGGCGTCCGCGCGAACACCAGGGCGACCTCATAGACGCGCAGCAGCTGCTCGTTCGCGTTCTTCTCGGTGGTGCGCTTGCCCCAGACGTACTCGCCCCTCAGGTGCGTGTAGCCGAGCCCCCGGGCCACCGTCGTGATGGGCTCCTTGCCCAGCAGGTTCGTCCAGATGACCAGCGGCGCCTCCGGCGTGAGCCAGCCCACCGCGCGCGTCATCCACGCCTCCGTGAAGACGCGGTAGTCCCGCACGGTCTCGAAGCGGACGATGGGGTTGCGATCGATCTTCTTGTGGGCGCGCGGATCCCGCTCGTCCCCGCCCTTCCTGCGCCGGGTCAGCAGACAGTACGGCGGATCCGTGAGGAGCAGGCCGGCGCGGGACTCCCCGAGCGCCGCACGGTACCCGTCCTCCTCGCGCGCATCGGCGCGGTGGCAGCGCAGGGCCTCGGTGGGAAGATCGATGCTCATCCGACCGCGCACCCTACACCCGGTGGCGTGGGGCTCAAGACATCGCGCGCAGCTCGGAGCGGGAGACCGCCTCAATCTCACTGACAGGCACCCGGACGTGCGAGCGGAAGACCGCGAACTCGGTCCCCGCCTCGGTGACCACGTCCATCATCTGATCGATGAAGGTCTCACCCTCGCGGAGCTGTACGGCCACGGGACGCCGCCGCAGGACCGCCTCCTCGAGCACATCAATGAAGTCACACTGCCCTACATCGTCCTGGAAGATCCGGCTCATGTCCCACCTGACCCGGGATGGAGCCCGGTTCCGAGGCGCGGTGCACCGCCTCCCCCTGTGAATGCTCAAAGGCGGTAACGGCCTCGGAGCTCGGGTGCAACCCAAACCCGAGCCATCAGGTCACGCGCTGCACTCGGATCAGATCTTTCCGGCGGCGTAGTCCTTCGCGTACTCCTTGAAGGTGCGCGGCGGCCGGCCGAGCACGTCCTTCACCCCGGTGGCCGGCGTAGCCGCCCAGCCGTTTCGAATCAGGGCCGCCAGCTCCGACAGACCATCCACGATCCAGTCGGGCATGTGCTGGTCCTTCATGGCCTTGCGCCCCGCCTCTTCCGGCACCGGCACATGGGTGTACTTGCGGCCGAGCGCCTCGCCCAGGATGGTCAGCGCCTCGGCGGAGTCCAGGGCCTCGGGGCCGGTCAACTCGTACGCCTTGCCCTCGTGCCCCTTGCCGGTCAGCACCGCCGCGGCCACCTCCCCCACGTCACGCCCATCCACCCAGACCGCCTTGCCGTTGCCGTGGGTGGTGTAGACGGTGCTGTCCTTCTTCGGATCCGCGCCGTAGAAGTTGAAGAAGTTCTCCATGAAGTAGGTGGGCCGCAGCATGGTCCACGCGATGCCGCTGTCCTTGATGGCCTTCTCGCTCGACCGGTGCAGCCGCCCCAGCGAGATGCCCGGCTCGGCATCCGCGCCCATCACCGACAGCTTCACGATGTGCTTCACGCCCGCCTTCTTCGCCGCATCCACGAGCGCCTGCGTGTACTGCGTCTGCTTGTCCGAAACGGGCGTCAGCAGGAAGACCTTCTCCACGCCCTGCAGCGCGGGGCCGAACGTCTCCGGCTTGTCCCAGTCGAACAGGACCGTCTCGACGCCCTGCCCCTTGAGCTTGTCTGGCGAGCGGGCCCCCACCTTGAAGCGCGCGCCCTTGGCCTGAAGCGCCTTCACCGTCGAAGAGCCGATCGTGCCCGTGCCACCCGTGACGAGAATCATGCCGCCTGCCTTTCGTGAACGAAACAGCCCACGCACCATGCCACGAGCCCTGGTGGCCGTCAGCCCGGCTTCCCACGAGCCACCCGTTGCTGCCCCCAGGGGCACAGGTCCAACACGGGGCAGCGGACGCAGGCGGGCGCCAGGTGGAAGCAGCAGCGCTGGCCATGGAGCATGAGCGCCTCGTGGTGATCATAGACCTGCTGCGCGTCCCAGCCCGGAGGCAACAGCGCGGAGAGCAGGGCATGGGAGCGCCCCACGGGGACACGGGCCGAGATGAGGCCCAGCCGCACCGCCACGCGGTAGTGGTGGCTGTCCACCGGCAGGGCCGGCCTCCTCAGGCGGCTGAACAGGAGCACCGCGGCGCTCGTCTTGGGCCCCACGCCCGGCAGCGACTCCAGCCATGCACGCGCCTGGGGCACCTCCAGCTCGCCCAGGAAGTCGAGCGCCATGTCCCCACCCCGACGAGCGGAGATCTCCCGGAGGACCGCCTGGAGGCGTGGCGCCTTCTGCTCGGGCCAGGTGACGGAGGCCACGGCCTCCTGCACCTCCAGGAGGGGCGCGTCCCGGACCGCCTCCCAGGTGGGAAAGCGCGCCCGGAGCTGCCGGAACGCCCGCCCCGAGTCCGCGTTGCGCGTGCGGTGCGACAGCAGCGCGGAGATGAGCTCGCTCAGCGGATCCAGGTCGTGGAAGAACGGGATGGGACAGCCATAGACGGCGCATAGGCGCTCGTGCACGCGCAGCGCCTTCTCGCGGGGCGGCAGCGACGCGGGTAGCTCGGGGATCTCCATGGCCAGGGACACCTCCTGCCTCACGGGTTGTGAGGGTTCGATGGGACCTGGCAGGTTACTTCGGGCGCGGGCGCTCCTCCGGGCCGGATGAGGGGACATGACGCATGGCGTTCACTGAGCGACGGCTCCCCCCAATGGACGCCATGGCCCGCCCCGGCATACCGTCTCGCCTGACCTGAGCGCACGAGTGCCCATGAGCTGGAATCCCCTCCGCACCCTGTCGCGCCCTCTCCGGAGCGGCGTCGTCCTCTGCCTGCTGGCGAGCCTCGCCCTGCTCCCGGCCACCGTCCGGGCCCAGGGCGCCGCCGAAGCGCCCGTGAGCCCGCCGGGCCCATTGGAGGAGAGCTCCGCCGTCGTGGCCCCACCGCCCACGGACGCGCCGAGCGCGCCGGCCCGCCGCAAGGGCTGGGACATCCAGGGCGTGCCCGCGCTCAACTTCAACACGGACGAGGGGTTCGGCTACGGCGCGATCCTGATGCTCGTCGACCGGGCGGATGGCACGTACGAGCCCTTCCGCTACTCGGTCCTGCTGCAGCTCTTCCAGACGACGCGGCAGGTGGCCGCGCACCTCATCACCGTCGACGCGCCGCGCTTCCTCGACTCGCAGTGGCGCATGGGCCTGGAGCTGGCATACGCGCGAACCCTGTTCGCGCCCTACTACGGCCTGGGGAACACCGCGTCCTTCGTGAAGGAGTTCTCGAGGTGTGACGATCGCGACGCCCTGGAGGGCAATCCAGACGTCTGCCCGGGCAACCCCGACTTCCGCGGCCTGCGCTACTACACGTACGACCACCAGAGCCTGCCGCGAATCCGCCTCAACGCGCGGCGCCAGCTCTCCGACACCTGGCGGCTCTTCCTGGGCTACCGCCTGCGCATGGACCGCATCCGCATGCGCTACTCGCCCGACGATCTGGGCCAGAGCGGAGACTCGAAGCTCCTCGAGGACACGTCCACGGGAGTGCTCCAGAGCGATGAAGGCAGCCTCGGCGATCCGCTCTCGCAGCGCACCTCCGAGCTGATGGTCGGGCTCCAGTACGACACGCGAGACATCGAGGCCGCCCCCACGCTGGGCATGTTCCACGAGCTGTCCGTGCGCGGCGGCGCGGGGGCGATTGGCAGCCAGTTCAACTACTGGGGAGCCACGCTGCACTCCCGGTTCTTCCACCCCGTCATCCCCGGGTACTCGCGGCTGGTGATGGCGTGGCGCGGCCTGTTCGACGTGATGGGCGGCGACGTGCCCATCTCCCTGCTGCCGGTGTACGGCGGGTTCGAGAACAGGGACGGCCTGGGTGGCGTGTACTCCGCGCGCGGCATCCTCCTGCGGCGCTACCAGGGCCCGGCCAAGCTGCTGCTCAACGCGGAGCTGCGCTGGATGGCGCTCTCGGTGGAGCCGTGGGGGCAGCAGTTCGACTTCACCCTGGCCGGCTTCCTGGACGGAGGGCGCGTCTGGAGCAACCTGGACTTCCAGGAGGGAGGCGGCCTGAAGACGTCCACGGGCGGCGGGCTGCGCATCTCCTGGAACCGCGAGTTCGTCATCCGCCTGGACTACGGCGTCGGCATCACCGAGCCCACCACGGGCTTCTATCTGGACATCGGCCACATCTTCTGAGCGCTCTGCTCCTCGGAAGATCGATGAGGACTCTCATGTCACGGAATGCGTCCCTGCTCGTCGCCACCCTGGCTGCCTGGGTGGCCGTCACCGGCTGCAAGAAGGAAGAGCCCGTCCGCGCGGACGCGGACTTCTACAAGAAGACCCAGGAGGCGCTGATCCGCGCGAAGCCGGGCGCGGTCATCGAATTGCCCGAGGGCCGCTTCCAGCTGGACCGGAGCCTGTCCTCCACGGTGGATGGCATCACGATCCGGGGCAAGGGCATGGACAAGACGGTCCTGTCCTTCAAGGGCCAGACGCAGGGCGCGGAGGGCCTGCTCCTCAAGGGCAACAACCTCACCCTGGAGGACTTCGCCGTCGAGGACACGAAGGGGGACGCCATCAAGGTCAACGGGGCGAACGGGCTGGCCATCCGGCGCGTGCGGACCGAGTGGACGGGCGGCCCCAAGGCCACGAATGGCGCGTACGGCATCTATCCGGTGCAGTGCAAGAACGTGCTGATCGAGGACTCGGTGGCCATCGGGGCGTCGGACGCGGGCATCTACGTGGGGCAGTCCGAGTACGTCGTCATCCGCCGCAACAAGGCGATGCGGAACGTGGCGGGCATCGAGAGCGAGAACACGAAGTACGCCGACATCTACGAGAACACGACGACGGAGAACACGGGCGGCATCCTGGTGTTCGATCTGCCGGATCTGCCGGTCCAGGGCGGCAAGTCCACGCGCGTGTTCAACAACGACATCTACGGCAACGACACGGACAACTTCGCGCCCGAGGGGAACATCGTCGCCACGGTGCCTGCCGGCACGGGGATGATGATCATGGCCAACGATCAGGTCGAGGTCTTCAACAACCGGATCCGGGACAACAAGACGGCGAACATGTTCATCGTCAGCTACTTCGTGTCTCGCAAGCCCATCAAGGACAAGAACTACGATCCCTACCCCGAATCCATATACATCCACGACAACACGTTCTCGGGGGGTGGCCAGTCGCCGAGCGGGCTGGCGATCAAGCTGCTCGCGCTGAAGCTCGGCAAGCCCTTCCCGGACATCCTCTATGACGGCATCGTGGACGACAAGAAGCTGAGCCCGCAGGGCACGCTGCCGGACGCGCTGCGACTCTGCATCCGGAACAACGGGGACGCGGACTTCGTCAACGCCGACCTGGAGCACGACTTCGCGAACATGAACAGGGACCTGAAGCCCCATGACTGCGCGCACCCCAGCCCCGAGCCGGTGAAGCTGTCGGGAGTGGCGCAGTGAGGCGGAACGGGCACTCGAGACGCTGGAAGCTGGGGGGCCTGCTGCTCGTGCTGGCCCTGGGAGCGGGGGGCTGCAGCAAAGGGCGGAGTGAGGTCCAGACCTTCGTGGAGGATCCGTATCCGGAGAAGCTGTCGGCGTGGGGGCTCTTCCGGGGCACGGGCTGGACGCTCGAGCCCAATGCGGGCGTCGTCCCGTACGATCTGAACACGCCGCTCTTCACCGACTACGCGGAGAAGTACCGGACGATCTGGTTGCCACCGGGGCAGTCGGCCACCTATCGGGACGCCGAGGTGTTCGACTTCCCGGTGGGGACGATCATCTCCAAGACGTTCATGTACCCGAGCGATGGGAAGGTCCCGGCGGCAACTGGGGCGCGGCGGACGGCGGGCAACGGGGACAAGCGCTTCCGGCCGCTCGAGACTCGAATCCTCGTGCACGCGAAGCAGGGGTGGATCTCGCTGCCGTACGTGTGGAACGAGGACGGCACGGACGCCACGCTGGAGGTGGTGGGCGCCAGCCGTACGGTGGAGGTGACGCACGCCTCGGGGAAGAAGCTGCCCGTCCACTACATGGTCCCCAACGTGAACCAGTGCCAGGGCTGCCACGAGCGCAACAAGGCCATGACGCCGATCGGGCTCCAGGCGCGGCACCTCAACCGGGACTATGCCTATGACGAGGGCTCCGAGAACCAGCTCACGCGGCTGGCGCGTGTGGGGTACCTCAAGGGAGCGCCGGAGCCTCGGGCGGCGCCTCGGAACGCTGTCTGGAACAATCCGAGCACGGGGAGCGTGGAGGAGCGCGCCCGGGCGTACCTCGACGCGAACTGCGCGCACTGCCATGACCGGCGTGGGCCCGCGGCGAGCTCGGCGTTGTACCTGTCCGCGCAGGAGAAGGAGCCGCACACGCTCGGCCGGTGCAAGGCGCCGGTGGCCGCGGGACGAGGCGCGGGGAAGGACCTCCCGTTCGACATCGTCCCAGGCAAGCCCGAGCGATCGATCCTCGTGTATCGGATGGACTCGCTGGATCCGGGCGTGATGATGCCGGAGCTGGGGCGCTCGCTCATCCACGACGAGGGCGTGGCGCTCATCCGGGAGTGGGTCCAACAGATGCAGGGTTCCTGCGAGGGCGAGGGACGGCAGGCGCTGGGTGGCGGCTAGGTTCCCCGAAGGCGGTGGGGGCTACCGAGCAACCGTCTGTCTCCCTTGCTGTCCGGGGAGGCTCGAGGTGGCTACACTGTTGAGGAAGGAAGAGGGAGAGCCATGAGAGTACCCGCTCGGAAACCCGCGACGTACGAAGATCTCTGCGCACTTCCCGAGAACCTCGTGGGAGAGATCATCGACGGCGAGCTGTATACCTCACCGAGACCTGCCTCCCGACATGCCAAGGTCTCTTCAGTCCTGGGAATGGACCTGGGCGGGCCGTTCCAGCGGGGACGTGGAGGACCCGGGGGCTGGTGGATCCTCGATGAGCCTGAGCTGCACTTTGGCAATGACGTGCTCGTGCCCGATCTTGCCGGCTGGAAGGTCGAGCGAATGCCTCGCATTCCGGATGCGCCCTTCATCGAGCTGGCTCCCAACTGGATCTGCGAGGTCCTCTCACCTTCCACGGCGAAGCTCGACCTCGTTCGCAAGCTGCCTCGCTACGCGCGCGCGTCCGTGGAGCATGCCTGGGTGATCGATCCCATCCATCGGACGCTCGAAGTCTTCCGCCAGGAGCACGAGCGCTGGGTGCTGGTCGCCGCGTTCGTGGGCGATGACAAGGTGCGTGCCGAGCCTTTTGATGCGGTGGAGCTGGAGCTCGGCGCCCTGTGGCTGGAAGAGGCTCCTCCCCCGTCACCTGACTCGGAGCGCTGAAGCTCCGTCAGCGGACGTGCACAGGGGTGAGCTCGCCGGACTTCAGCTCCCGGGCATGCACGTCCCGGAACAGCGCGTAGGTGTTCCCGCGCGAGTCCTTCACCTGCAGGTGGATGCGGTACCACCTGGGGCCCTCGGCCTCGTCCATCGCTGGCACCGTGAACGTCCCACGTGCCATCCCGCTGATGGGCGGCACGAAGGGATACACCCGGCCTCCATCGTGGAAGTCCACCTTCCATGTGAAGGCGCTCGCCGGCAGCCCGCCATCCTCCGGGTCCATGCCGCGCGCCTCGAACGTGATGGCGCTCCCAGGCTGATAGCGCGCCCCCTCCTGCGGTGAGTGCAGCGTCGCGACCGGAGGCCTGTCTCCCCGCGCGACCTCGGCCTCGGCGGGCTCACGCCGCGCCTCGTCCTCATCCGCCCCCTCGTAGCGTGAGGGCGGCGGCATGGGCGGCTCGGTGAACTCCGCTCCAGTACATCCCCCGAGCACCAGGAGCAGGAAGGCCGAAAATTTCTTCAGAGACATGGCTGCGCTTCACCGGCACATGCCGGCTTGGGCGTGCCCGGGAAGTTGGGGTGCCTGCTCCCGCACGCCACCCACAAGCCGACTCAGGCCTCACCGGTCATCCAGGAATGAACGGTCTCCAGGGAGGACTGCCATGCAGCCATCAGCCCTCCCCTCCCGGAGTGTCCAGCGATGGATCCCGCCCGCCTCCTCAGCGGGCCCGGGTACGCCCGGCGCGGCGGGCACCTCGCACCACCTCCACCCAGCGGCCCTGGAGGCGCGCCTCGGAGGCGAGCGCCTCCTCCCAGGAGGGACCGTCCGGCAACAGCCGCTGCGCATGGGACAGCACGAGCCGCTCCAGCGCGCGCTCCTCGCACAACCGCCGCAAGCCCGGCCCGTCCAGCCCACACGCGCCCAGGAACGCCTGCCGCTCCGAGGGCTTCACGCGATGGTGCCGCCACCACTCCGCCTCCGCCGCCTTCACCTCCTCCGCCGTCGGCACCAGCCCCAGCGAACGAGCCCACCCCGCCAGCAGCGCCCGCCGCAGCCCCGCCTCGGCCAGTTCCACGCTGTCTGGCGCCCGCTGCAGCGCCGCCACCACCTGCGCGGAGGGCACCGCCCTGCCGTCCAGCACGGACACGTCATCCGCCAGCCTCCGCCGCCGCACCAGCGAGGAGGGCGGAGGCCGGGACGCGCCTCGCGGCAGCTGCACCGGCAACGGGGACGACGCGAACGCCGCCGCCGCACGGATGCAGGCGATGGCGTCCTGCCGCTTGAGATCCTCCACGCCCCTCGAGAACCAACCCTCCCAGTCCCCCCGCGTGGCCGCCGGCCAGGTGGGCCGCACCGACTCCAGGATCCGGCGCCAGGTGCGGTCCTGGTAGAAGAGGCCCTCGGCCGCCATCACCACCGCCCGCGCCTGCCGCTGGTTGAGCACCCGCGCCGCTCGCGCCTGGGCCACCACGTGCCGGACATTCACCAGCGGCACGGTGAGCGGCCGGTAGCCGTGCTCCGCATCGGCGTGCAGCAGCGCCACCTCCGAGTCATCCACCAGCTCCCCATCCCGATACCCCTCGAAGATGCGCCCCACGCCCACCATGCCATGGGCCGACAGCTCCGCCGCGCGCAGCGCCCCCATGCTCGCCCCACCGAAGATCGCCACGCCCGCCTCCATCGCGGCCAGCAGCTCGTGGTGCCACACCGAGGGCTGCGCCTCGAAGACGCCATCCACCAGCGCGATGGCTCGGGGCCGCAGCGACAGTGCCCGCCACACATCCCCCTGACGGGCCGGAGGCAGGACACGACAGGGCGCCAGCTTGCGCGCCTCGTCCGCGGGCAGCGAGGGGCCCAGGAAGACGACGAGATCCTCGGGACGGCGTTTCATAGGAGCTCCGAGATGCGCATGCCCGGCACCACCACCCGCCGCACGTGCAGTCCGGGCATCGGTGCATCGAGCGTGACGGCGGCCACCTGCGTGAAGCCCGCGCGCCGAAGCTGGTTCAGCACGCGCCGCACCCCTCGGACCGGCGAGCCGCTGTCCGCCGAGAAGTCCGGCATGTCCTCGGCCCGGCGCTTGGAGCGCACCGAGGCGCAGACGCGAGCAAAGCCGCGCGCCGCCTCGCGATCCACCGCCGACACATCCTCCCGCGCGCCGTGGATGTCCGTGAGCCGCGACTGGGCCGCCTCCAGCAGGGCGCGCAGCAGCGCCTCATCCCTCCCGAGCGCGCACGCATACCCCGCCGTCAGCGGCACCGGCCCCTCCTCCTGGTCCACCAGCACCGCCGCCGCCACGGGCAGCCCCACCGCGCCGGGCGTCCGCGACGTGGGCGTCGCATCGAAGAGGTACACGCCGAAACCCCGCTCCCGCAGCGCGCGGGCCAGCTCCGCCGCCCGAGGCGCCCCCCGCCCCAGCACCACCGGCCCCAGCATCCGCCGCCGCACCGCCTCCTCCGTCCACCCGCCCGGCAGCGCGCGCGCGAGCTGGTCCCGCTCCGTGGCCTCCAGCAGCGCGTGCAGCAGCGCACGCCGCGCGTCCGGGTGCGCTCCCGAGCCGTTGCTCGTCCACGCCACGCACACCGGCCCCAGCGCCACCGAGCCCGCGGGAGGACAGTGCACCCCCTGGGCCGGCACCCACACCGACCGCCCCGTGTGCAGCTCCGTGGCCTGCCGCCAGGCACACCGCACCGAGTCCCCCCACAGCCGTGGGTCCACCATCCTCCCGGCCGAGCCCAGCGCCTCGGCGCTCCAGGCCCCCGCGTTGCGCCCGTCCAACTCGGAGCGCGAGCCCCACACCAGCCGGCCGGGGGACACATGCTCCGCGGCCCACAGCTCCGCGGTCTCGAAGAGCGCCCCCAGGGCCGCGCCCTCGAAGGAGAGCCCCTTGCCATTGCAGACCTGGAGCACATGGCCTCCCGGACGCACGGCGCACGCCACCTCCACGCCCGTCCGGTCCAGCCCCGTCACCCGCGCTACCCGGGTGACGCCCATGGCCTGGGCCAGTCGCGCCTGGAACACCTGTGAGACAAGGACTTGGTTGGTAGGAAGCACGGCGGACAACCTTAACTCGAAAACGGGGCCCGCAATCCACCCATCGTATTCGTCAGGCGCGGACAGACCGTGGTAGGGGTGTGGGACGTAGAGGGAAGCCCCGGATGATCCAGGTCGGAGATCCAGCGCCGGAGTTCACCGCCACCGATTGCCAGGGGCATCCCTTCTCCCTGGCCGCGCTGCGCGGACGGCGGGTGGTGCTCTTCTTCTTCCCCAGGGCCTTCACCATCGGCTGCACCATCGAGATCCGGGCCTTCCGCGACAACCAGGCCCGCATCGAGGCGCTGGGCGCCCAGCTGGTCGGCGTGTCCGTGGACTCGGTGAGCACCCAGTGCGCCTTCGCCCAGCAGGAGAACATCCACTTCTCCCTGCTCGGCGACGAGCAGCGCAGCATCAGCACCGCCTATGACGTGCTCTGGCCCGTGCTCAAGGTGGACCGGCGCGTCACCTTCATCATCGACCCCGCCGGCCGGGTGGAGTCCATCATCCGCCATGAGGTCCGCGTCTACCGCCACCTGGATGACGTGCTGAAGTACCTCCAGGCACACCCGCTCCCCTCTGCCCCGTCGGAAGGCTCACACGCCTAGTCCCACTGGCAGAGATACTCGCAGTGCGGCGCGCCACGGGCCACGCACCTGGGGTGGGTCACCTTCACGGCCCTGCCGCCGGACAGCTCGATGGCGCGCTGGTGCCAGCCAACGATGGTGAGGCAGTCCGTCTCGGTGACGTTCTCCGCGCCGAAGGTGCGCAGGGTGGCCGACTTCGGCCCCGTCTTCTCATAGGTGCGCGAGCCCAAGGCGTAATAGAAGCGGTAGATCTGCGGCGCCTGGCTCAGCAGGAAGTGCGGCTCGCCCGGCCGGACGAAGACGTGCTGCGCGCCCTTGAGGTTCTCGTCCGCGGAGGCCCGGCCCATGTCCATGAAGGCCCGCATCCGGTCCTCGGGCGACAGCACGTCCGCGATGGCCGCGTCCAGGCGCAGGTTGAGCTCCAGCGGGTACCAGTTGATGGGAAGGATCATCTTCCGCAGCAGCGCCTGGTCCGCGGGCGACAGGCGCTTGAGCACCTCCTCCACCCGGGCCTGTCCCCCGTGCTGGCGCACCATGTTCAGCCGGGAAATGAGCACCGTGCCCTTGATGCGGCAGCTGTGGAGAGAGTCCGTCGACATATGGAGAGGGCGCCCCGGAAGAGGCAGGGGGTGCGACATTCTGTCAGTGACGGATGCAGTGCGGCAACCGGATGTAGGAGGGACCCTGCCGGGGTGTCGCCTGCTCCCTCACTCCGCGTCAAAACAGGGACTTCCGGGCAGGGGTGTAACCTTCTGGCCCTCCGCGTGTTCAAGTCACCGTGACGGCATGGAAGACAAAGGGAGGCCCCGCGCTCCCCCGGCTGGCGCTGGCGAGCGCCCCGGCGCCCACGGATGAGGCGCTGTGCCAGGCCTTCCTGGAGGGCGACGAGGCAGCCTTCGGCACGCTGGTGGAGCGCTACCGGACGCTCGTCCTCTCCCTGGTGCGCCGCTTCGCCCCCCGGCCCGAGGATGCGGCCGACCTGGCGCAGCAGGCCTTCCTGCGCGCCCTGGAGGCCTCCGGCCGCGTCTTCTCCCGCTGGAAGTGGACGAGCCCCACCCCCTTCCGGGCCTGGCTGGTGCGCATCGCCCTCAACCTGGCGAAGAACCACGCCCGCCAGGGCCACCGCTGGCGCCCGGCCCTGCTCACCGAGGTGGAGCACGCCACGACGGACCCACGGGAGTCTCCCCAGGAATTGCTGGAGCGCCAGGAGCGGGATCGGCACCTGCGGGCCGCGGTGCTCGCCCTGCCCCGCCGCCAGAGGGAGGTGCTCACCCTCCGGGTGGATGGGGGCCTGCCCTTTCGAGACATCGCCGAGATGCTCGGCATCACCGAGAACAACGCCAAGGTGCAGTTCCACCACGCCGTGAAGCGGTTGAAGGCGGAAGTGGCCGGCGCGCCGGAGGAGGAGCGCGGATGAGCGCGTGCCAGGATCAAGAGGAGCTGTTGACGCTCCACGCCGCGGGGGCGCTGGAGCCGGACGAGGAGGCGCGGCTGCGCGAGCACCTGGCCTCCTGCCAGGCCTGCCGGAGCGAGGCCGAGTCCACCGCGAAGCTCCTGGGCGCGGTGGCGCTGCCGCCTCCCTCGCCGGCGATGAGGGACGTCGCGGAGGCCCTGCCCCGGCGGGCGCTGGGAGCGTGGCGGCGCGAGCAGGTGCGCAAGGCGTTGCGGGCCCGGACGGTGGGCGCGGTGCTGGCCGCGGCGGCCGTGGTGCTGCTGGTGGTGAACCCCTCGCTCCACCACCAGGGGACACCGGGCGTCACGCCCTCGCCTGTCGCTGCCTCGACGGTCTCGGAGACCCAGGCCGACTTCGAGCAGTGGGCCTCGTCGGATCCGCTCGGGGACGCGCTCGAGCTCGCCAGCGCCGAGGAGGACTTCGAGGACACCGAGGACTGGGCCGACCCGGACTCCTCCGCGAGCGAGCTGTTCTTCGACGACTTGTGAACCCTGGAGAGACGCCGTGATGAAGCACAATCGAGTGGCCGTGTTGATGCTGACCCTGCTGCCGCTGGTCGCGCTCGCCGCGCCCCCGGACACGCGGGAGGAGGCGGAGCAGGAGGCCGAGCGCCGGATGCGCACGGCGCGAATCATCGGGCTGGCGGAGGAGCTGGAGCTGGACTCGGCCCAGGCGCTGAAGCTGGATGAGACGATGCGCAAGTTCGACGAGCGCCGTCGGCCGCTGCGGCAGCAGGTCCGCGAGTCGGCGGAGATCCTCGAGCGCGCGGCGAGCGGCGACACCGCCGTGCAGGCCCAGGTGGATCAGGCGGCGCAGCGCGCCTTCGACGCCCGGGCGCAGCTCGCGGCGCTGGACCGCGAGATGTTCCAGGCGCTCTCCCGGGATCTGCCGCCGCAGAAGCGCGCGAAGCTGGCGCTCTTCATGGCCCGCTTCGAGAGCCAGTTCTCCAAGTTCAAGCACAAGTTCCGCGAGAAGGCGAAGGAGCGGCTGCGCGAGAAGCTGCGCAAGTACGAGGGGCTGGAAGACCGCGGCTGAGCGTCCCCTCCCCATCCAAGGCCGGTAGAGGGCCTGATGAGCGGGGAAAGTCCGGGAAACGCGAGCCTGGGGGGCCGGCAGAAGCCGGCTGGCCGCCCTGTTAATGTGGCCGGTGGTTCGCCAGCTGCACTCTCCGAGGCTCGCATATGAACAACCGGATCCGGCTGAAGCCCCCTCTGAAGCACGTCGCGCTGGGAGCGCTGACGGCCATGGTCCTGCACGGCTGCTCGCAGGGCGCTCCCCAGGCCCCGGCACCGCAGGCCGTGACGGCCGCGCCCGCTCCGGTCCCCGCCGCGCCGCCCGCGCCGAAGCCTGCTCCGATGGATCCCGCGAAGCTGGCCCAGGCCTTCAAGCTGGCGCCGAGCGCCAAGGCGGCTCCGAAGCCCCAGGACACGGAGGCGCAGATCACGCTCGGCCGCATGCTCTTCTTCGACGCGCGGCTCTCCAAGAACCACGACGTCTCCTGCAACTCCTGCCACGGCCTGGACACCTTCGGCGTGGACAACAAGGCCCT
This sequence comes from Hyalangium gracile, assembly GCF_020103725.1. NCBI lineage: Bacteria > Pseudomonadati > Myxococcota > Myxococcia > Myxococcales > Archangiaceae > Hyalangium > Hyalangium gracile. Next base: position 86,104 of record NZ_JAHXBG010000021.1, read on the forward strand.
GTCCGATGGCCACCGGGGACAGAAGGGCACGCGCAACTCGCCCACCGTCTACAACGCGGCGAACCACGTCGCGCAGTTCTGGGATGGCCGCGCGCCCACGCTGGAGGTGCAGGCCGAGGGCCCCCTCTTCAACCCCGTGGAGATGGCCCTGCCAGACGACAAGCGCCTGCTGGCGACGCTCACCTCCATTCCGGAGTACGTGAAGTACTTCAAGCAGGCCTTCCCCGGAGAGAAGCAGCCGGTGACGCGGGCCACCGTGACGCAGGCCATCGCCGCCTTCGAGCGCCAGCTCAACACCCCCTCGCGCTTCGACAAGTTCCTCGCGGGCGAGCACGACGCGCTCACGGCCCAGGAGCGCCGGGGGCTGGAGACGTTCGTCACCTCCGGCTGCACCACGTGCCACAACGGCCCGGCGGTGGGCGGCACCTCCTTCCAGAAGCTCGGCCTCATCGAGGAGTGGCCGCACCTGGAGGACAAGGGCCGCTTCGACGTGACGAAGGCCGAGGAGGACCGGGCGAAGTTCCGCGTCCCCACGCTGCGCAACGTGGAGAAGACCTGGCCGTACATGCATGACGGCGCCGTCCAGGCACTGCCGGAGATGGTGCGGCTGATGGGCAAGCACCAGCTCGGCAAGAACCTGTCGGACGGCGAGGTGGACGACGTGGTGGCCTTCCTCAAGAGCCTCACCGGCGAGCTGCCCCAGCAGTACATCACCGCCCCCGAGCTCCCGAAGAGCACGCCCCGGACGCCGAAGCCGGACCCCTCGTAAGGGGCCCGGCGGCAGCTCACCGCGCCGGGGCCCGGGCCTTCTTCTCCTCGCTCGAGGAGAACAGCGCCTTGAGCACACGGCCCGTCGCCGTCTTCGCCTTGCACACCTCGCGAGGCGTTCCCGTGGCGACGATGAGGCCTCCCTCGTCGCCGCCCTCGGGACCCAGCTCCACCACGTGGTCCGCCGCGGCGATCACCGACGGGTGGTGCTCGATGACGACGAGCGTGTCCCCGCGATCCACCAGCCGCCCCAGGAAGGTGATGAGCCGCTCCACGTCACCCAGGTGCAGGCCCGTGGTGGGCTCGTCGAGCACGTAGAGCGTCGGCTCGTGGCGCGCGGAGGCGGTCAGCTCCGCCGCCAGCTTCAGCCGCTGCGCCTCTCCGCCCGACAGCGTGTTGGAGCCCTGGCCGAGCTGCAGGTAGCCCACGCCGAGATCCGACAGGCACTCCAGCGGCGCGGACACCTTGGGCAGCGCGCGGAACACCTCCTTCGCCTCGTCGGCGGACAGCCGCAGCACCTCGCCGATGGTGAGCCCGTGGTAGCGCACCTCCTGCGTGGCGGCGTCGAAGCGCGTCCCACCGCACACCTCGCACGGCGTCACCACGTCCGGGAGAAAGGCCATCTCATGGGAGATGGCGCCCTGCCCCTCGCAGGCGGTGCACCGGCCTCCGGCGGCGGTGTTGAAGGAGAAGCGCGCCGGGCCGAAGCCCCGGATCTTCGCCTCGGGAGTGGCCGCGAAGGCCCGACGCAGCTCGTCCCAGATGCCCAGGAACGTCGCCGGCACCGAGCGCGGCGTGCGCCCGATGGGAGACTGATCCACGGCGAGCACGCGGGACACCGCCTCCACGCCGTGGAGCGAGTCGAACGGCCCTGGCTTCGGCCCCACGAGCCCCAGCTTCTCCCGGAGCGCCGGGTACATCACCTGGCGGATGAGCGTGCTCTTGCCCGAGCCCGACACTCCCGAGACGACGGTGAGCCGCCCCACGGGTACCCGCAGGTCCACGCGCTGGAGGTTGTTGGCCCGAGCTCCCTTCAGCTCGATCCATCGCTCCGGAGCACCCCGCGTGGACGGAGGACGGACCTGGGAGGTCCGCAGCGCCCGCGCGGTGGGCGAGTCCTCCCGCTGGAGCACCTCCTCCGGCGAGCCCTCCGCGAGGATACGCCCACCGCCCCGTCCGCCCGTAGGGCCCAGATCGATGAGGTGGTCCGCCGCGCGGATGGTGTCCGTGTCGTGCTCCACGACGAGCACCGAGGAGCCCGTGTCCACGAGCGCCCGCAGGTTGGACAGCAGCCGGTGGGTATCTCGCGGGTGCAGGCCGATGGTGGGCTCGTCCAGCACGTACAGCGCGCCCGTCAGCCCCGCGCCCAGCTGCGCGGAGAGGCGCAGCCGCTGCATCTCGCCTCCCGAGAGCGTCGCGGCGGCACGGTCCAGCGAGAGGTAGCCCAGTCCCACGCGGTCCAGGAACTCCAGGCGCCGGACGAGCTCCTGGCGCGAGGGCTCGCCAATGAGCGACCGATCTCCGCGGAACTTCCAGCCCTGCACGCGCTCGAGCGTGGCCGTGACGGAGGTCTGCACCACCTCGTGGTAGCGCGCCCCCTCCAGCCTCACCCCGCGCGGCACCGGCGCCAGCCGTGAGCCCTCGCAGGAGCTGCACGGCTCGGTGTGCCCCTCGGCGATGGCCTCGGCGCCGCCTTCCACGCCAGTGCCCTCGCACGCCTCGCAGCGGCCCTGCTTCGTGTTGAAGGAGAACCAGCGCGGATCCAGCTCCGGCACGGCCGTCCCACAGCGCGGGCAGGTCCGCTCGGTGGACAGCAGCGTCTCGCCCTTGGCTCCCCGCACCTTGAGGGCACCCTGCCCCCAGCCCAGCGCCCGATCGAAGACGGCCCGCGACAGCTGCGAGAGCTTCCCCTCGTGCATCACGAGATCGATGTCATGCTCGCGGGTCTTCGTCAGCCGCGGCGGGTTGTCGGTGCCGGCGAGCTGCCCATCCACGATGGCGGTGGTGATGCCGGAGCGGGCCGCCGCGGCGAACAGATCCAGGTAGGTGCCCTTGCGCGCGCGCACCGCGGGAGCCAGCACCGTGCCCTCCCCCTTCATCCCGGTGAGCTGCGCGTACAGCGCATCCGCCGTGGTGGAGGCAATGGGCGAGTCATCCCTCGGGCAGTGCGGCTGGCCCAGCTTGGCGAAGAGCAGGCGCAGGTAGTGGGCCACCTCGGTGACGGTGGCCACGGTGCTCGTCGCGCCCGCGCGCGAGGTGCGCTGCTCCAGCGCCACGGTGGGCGGGATGCCGCTGATGCGCTCCACGTCCGGCCGAGGCATGGTGGGCAGGAACTGCCGCGCGTACGGCGTGAGCGTCTCCAGGAAGCGGCGCTGCCCCTCCGCGAAGACGACGTCGAACGCCAGCGAGCTCTTGCCCGAGCCGCTCGGCCCCGTCACCACGGTCATCTTCCCCAGGGGAATCTGGCAGGAGATCTCCTGCAGGTTGTGCTCGCGCGCGTGCTCCACCTCGATGGCCGGGCCGCCCGAGCTCACCCCGCGCGACTTCGCCGGACGCCGGGTCGCCGTGCCCTCGCCGCGCAGCGCCGCCGCGGTGAGGCCCTTGCCCCGCGCCACCTCCTCCGGAGTGCCCTCGGCCACCAGCCGCCCACCATGCCGACCGCCTCCCGGGCCCAGATCGATGATCCAGTCCGAGCCGCGCATGACGGTGAGGTCATGGTCCACGACGATGACGCTGGCCCCTCGCTCCACCAGCGCGTGCAGCGCGGTGAGCACGTGGCGCACGTCGAGCTCATGGAGCCCGGCGCTCGGCTCGTCGATGAGGAAGAGCGCGCCCTTCGTCTCGCCGGCCAGGGCCCGCGCCAGCTTCAGGCGCTGCGCCTCGCCGCCGGAGAGCGTGGACAGGGGCTGGCCCAGCGACAGGTAGCCCAGGCCGAGCTGCGCCACGGGCCCCAGCGTGCGCTTGAGCACGGCATCCTCCGCGAAGTGCTTCAGCACCTCGTCCACGGTGAGCTCCAGCACGTGCGCCACGCTGAAGCCCGAGTGCTGGACGGCGAGCACCTCCTCCTTGAAGCGCCGTCCCCGGCAGGAGGCGCAGCGCAGGGCCACGTCCGCCAGGAACTGCATCTCCACCGTCTCGTAGCCCTCGCCCGCGCAGGCCTCGCAGCGGCCCTTGTCCACGTTGAAGGAGAAGTGCGCGGCGGTGAGGCCTCGCACCTCCGCCTCCGGCTCGCTGGCGAAGCGCTCGCGCAGCCGGTCCCACGCCTTGGTGTACGTGGCGGCGTTGCCTCGCGAGGTGCGCCCCAGCGGAGACTGGTCCACGAAGGTGATGGACTTCACGGCCTCGGCCCCCTCCAGCGCCTCCACCTCGCCGGGAGCCTCCACGTCCTTCTCGCCCAGCCCTCGCGCCAGGTGCCGGTACAGCACCTCGTCCATCAGCGTGCTCTTGCCCGAGCCGCTGGGCCCGGTGATGGCGCACAGCACCCCGAGCGGCACCTTCACGCTGAGCCCCTGGAGGTTGTGGGCCCGGGCGTTGCGCACGAACAGCTCCCCCGTGCGCTCGCGAGGCGTGTGCTTCGTCACCTCGGAGCTCGCCAGGAGCTGCCCCGTGGGCAGGTCCGTCCGCTTCGCCAGCGCCTCGGGCGGTCCGTCGAAGCACAGCTTCCCGCCATGCTTGCCCGCCCCGGGCCCCAGCTCCAGCACGCGGTGGGCGGAGCGGATGACGTGCTCGTCCTGCTCGATGACGAGCGCGATGTTGCCGCGATCAGCCAGCTCCGCCATGGCCTCGGTGAGCGGACGCACGTCACTGGGGTGCAGCCCCACCGTGGGCTCGTCCAGCACGAAGAGCGCCCCCGTCAGCGACGAGCCGAGCGCCGCCGTGAGCGACACGCGCTGGGCCTCTCCTCCCGAGAGCGTGCGAGCCTGACGGTCCAGCGTGAGATAGCCGAGCCCCACACGCACCAGGTAGCGCAGCCGGTTGGCCAGCTCCTTGCGCGCCAGCTCGCCCTGGCCGGTGGTGGTGCGCAGGGACTGCAGGCGCTCGCAGGCGTCGGACAGCTCCAGCCGGTGCCAGGCCGCCAGGTCCAGCCCGCCCACGCGGTACGCCAGGGCCTGCTCGTTCAGCCGCGCTCCCTTGCAGCTCTCGCAGAGCGCGTAGGCCCGGTAGCGAGAGAGCAGCACGCGCACGTGCATCTTGTACGTGCGGCTTTCCATCCACCGGAACCACGCGCGCACGCCGGGGTACGAGCGCCCGCCGTGGTAGTCGCCCTCCCCCTCCAGCACCATCTCCTGCTGCGCCGGGGTGAGCGTGCCCCACGGCTTGTCCAGCGGGATGCCCATGGCCCGCGCGTAGCGGTGGAGCATGTTGCGCTCCCAGTCCGAGGTCTTCCCGCTCCACGGCCGGATGGCGCCCTGCGCCAGGCTCAGCGCGGGGTTGGGGATGACCTTGGCCCAGTCGATGCCGATGGTGCGCCCGAAGCCTCGACACGTGGCGCACGCGCCCGTGGCGGACTGGTAGCTGAACAGGCCCGGCCGCGCGGGCTCGAACTCGCGCGCGCACTCCGGGCACACGAGTCCTCGGCGGAGACGCTGGGTGGCCCCTCCGGGGAGGAACACCCGGGCCTCACCGTCACCTCGCACCCACGCGTCCTCCACGGCCTGGGTGACGCGGGACAGCTGCGAGCCCGCCAGCTTCACCCGGTCCACCACCACCTGGGCGATGCCCACCGCGTCCGTGGCCTCGCCCGGCCGTAGCGACTCCAACTCACGCACCTCGCCCTGCACGAGGAGCCGGTGGTAGCCGTCCTTGAGCAGCCGCGTGCGCACATCGAGGAACTCGGCGGTGCCGGAGATGCGCACCGGGAAGGTGAAGATGGCCTGCGCCTCCGGGTGCGCGGCGATGACGGACGAGGCGGCTACGCGCGCATCGGTGCGCACCGCCTCCACGCCACACGCGGAGCACACGGGCATGGCCTCGCGGGTGAAGAGCGCGGAGAGGTAGGCCTCCACATCGGCCATCGTGGCCACGGTGGAGCGCGAGCTCTTCACCGGCGCGCGGCGATCCACCGCCACGCCGGCCGCCACCGGCTCGAGCGTGTCCATGGGCGGCCGCTCCAGCCGCTCGAGGAACTGGCGAGCGTACGGGCTGAAGCTCTCGACGAAGCGGCGCTGACCCTCGGCATACAAGGTGTCGAGCGCCAGGCTCGACTTGCCTGCCCCGGACACACCCGTGATGCAGACGAGCTCTCCCTCGGAGAGATCCACGGAGAGCGACTGGAGGTTATGGGTACGGGCGCCGACGAGGTGCGTCTTGTGCATGGAGGCCGCGTCATTTAACGGCCGGATTGGCTCTCGCCAAGCTTATCCTACAGGTTGGATTTCCGAGTGGACGAAGGCTCGCTCCCCCCCTCGTACCAGGTGGCCTCCGGCTCCTGGACGTGGAGCGCCAGGTCCCTCTGGAGCCGGTGGAAGGCGGCCTCCTTCACCTCCGCGTAGCGGACGGAGACGCGCTCCGGGCTCCAGTCGAAATCCACGCTCCCCTGCCGCAGGAACTCCGAGAAGGCGTCCAGCAGGGGCTGCCGCGTCGCGTTCTCCACGAAGAGGAACTGCCCGGCCTGGTTGACCTCGAGGAAGACATAGCGGCCGTCCGGCCGGACGATGAAGTCGAAGCAGCCGAAGACGATGTCCAGCCCGCGCATCAGCGCGAAGCACCGCGCGGCCACCTCGGCGGGCAGCTCGAACGGCTCCATCCTCAGCTCGTCGGGGTCCGCCCGGCGCCAGTCGAGCCGCCCCTCCCGCGTCTCTTGCGAGAGCAGCTTCGCCGCGAACGCGCGCCGCCCCATCATCGTGACGCGCAGCTCGAAGGCCTTGGGCACCAGCGCCTGGTAGATGCCCGGCACCATGGAGAGCAGCTCATCCTCCACCAGCTGCGCCTCGGTGAGCCGGCTCGTGTACGTCATGTAGTACTTCGCATCGTCCTTCCAGGCGGTCATCTTGAAGGGCTTGTAGGCAATCTGCCCGCCGTGCTCGCGGAGGAAGGCGCGAATCTCCCCCGGATCATTGGTGTAGACGGTGTCCGGCGCCTCCAGGCCCACCTCGAGCGCGAGCTGGTGCTGCCTCAGCTTGCTGGTCCGCTCGACGGCGCGGTGCGGGTTCACCCAGAAGGCCTCGGGCGCGAGCGTGTCGAGGAGCGACCGCCGGAACGTCCCACACCCCAGCTCCACGTACGCGTGGTCCGCGGGGTGGATGCGCCGCGGGTCGATGACCAGCGCGGGCCTCCGGTTCCACACGGTGCCGATCGCCTGCTCGGCGAGGTCCAGCTCAGGGCCCCGCAGGCGTACCGAGCGGCGACCGCGCTCGAAGCGCACCGTCTCCGTGGCGCGCGTGGGGAAGTCCGAGGTGTGCCAGAGCAGGTGCGCCACGCCCCTGCGGGCAAGCGCCTCGGCGACGGCGGTGGAGTGGATGTCGTTGGGTCGGGAGAGGATGAGGACGGTCTTCATGGCGAGGCTCGGGTGGAAGGGCGCGGGTGGCACCCGGCCGGAGAGAGGGCGTGCTCTCCGGCCAGGTGTCTGCAAGGAGTGACAGGGACTCTCGAGGGCCTGGGCCCTCAGTCGCCGTCGGTCTGCCCCGGGCTGCCTCCGGTGAGGTCCGGGTGGCCGTGCGGATCCCGGGTTCGCCCGGCCGTCGCCTCCGCGAGCACCGGTCCCAGGTAGCCGCCGCGGACCTGCTCCAGCTCCTCGGCCAGCACGCGCCCGAGCACGCGCCCCGGCTGCCTCGTTCCCGTCTGCATCTCCAGCTTCTTCATGTGACACCTCCGTGTCGAATGGCTCCTCCATGGAGCCATGAGGGACTACGGAGGCACTCGCGAAGTGGATGGCACCGGAAAAGAGGCCGCCGGGGACTGCCCTCCCTTCGAGGCGCGAGCGCAAGGCCCGACCGCACGCCTGCCGATACCCTGGCGCTGAAATGACGAAGGGCCGCCACGCTCGCGCGTGACGGCCCCGGGAACCTCGAGCCACCGCCTGGCCTAGTAGTAGTTGTAGGACAGGCGCAGGTAGAAGTAGCGACCCATATAGTCGTAGGTCGACGCGTCCGAGGACGCGAGGAAGCCGTTGACCACGCGGGCCGGCTGGGCGTCGAAGAGGTTGTTCACACCGGCCTGCGCCCCGATGGTGCCCACCTTCGTCTCGAAGTCGTACCCCGCATTCACATCGAAGGAGTAGTAGTCCGACACGGCGCGGGAGATCGGCGCGGGAGCGCCCTCCTGCTCCTGGCAGGAGTTGTTCTGGCACTCCTTGAAGCCGTTGATGAAGCGCATGTTGATGCCGGCGCTGAGCGCATCCCGGGCCCAGCTCGCCCCCAGCATGCCCACCCAGTCGGTGTGGACCTCCTGGAGATCGTAGTTGCCCCGCGCCTTGAGGACGCGGCCGCCCGCCAGGATGCGGTCGAACTTGTGCAGCCACGTGGCGTCCGCGCTGAAGCCGAAGCGGCCGTACGCCGTCTGCGGCGAGTAGCGCAGCGAGATGTCGATACCGCCCGTCCGGTCACCACCCACGTTGGTCAGCGGGTCATCGATGGTGCTGATCAGCCCGTTGGGGCTGCGGTGGATCCGATCGCAGTACTGCGGCGTCACGCCGCCCGCGGCCGGGAAGCAGCTGTTCAGGATGACGTCCGCGCCCAGGCTGGTGATCGCCTGGTCCACGGCGATGTTGTAGTAGTCCACCGTGGCGGTGACGTCCTTGAGGAACTGCGGCTCGAAGACGACGCCCACCGTGAGGATCTTGGCCGTCTCGGGCTCGAGCGCCGAGTTGCCGCCCAGGATCGTGCGCTGCTGGGGCCGCGGATCCACCAGGTCGTCCGGAACGTTCTGCGCGTCACAGGCGGCGTCCAGCGCGTTGCCCTCCTGGCGGCCAGAGCTGGCGCACGGGTCCTTCACGCCCTGGAAGCTGTCGGACTGCCCCAGGTAGAGCTCGTTCACCGACGGCGCGCGGAACGCCGTGGACCACGTGGCGCGCAGGGTGAAGTCCGGGATGACGCTCACGCGCGTGCCGAACTTGTACGTGAAGTCCGAGCCGAAGGTGTTGTAGTTGAACGCGCGCGCGGCGCCCGTCACCTCCAGCACGTCGCGCAGCTCGCCCGTGCCCGGGTTCGTCGCGCCGAGGATGGGCACCGCCAGCTCGAGGTAGGCCTCGTTCACGTAGTAGCGGCCCTCCGTCGAGGTCTCCTTGTTGCCCGTGGTGTCACCCGCGTCCGTGATGGGGTCCGGGATGTAGGCGCCCTGCTCGCGGCGGTGCTCGTAGCCCACCGCGAGGCCCGCGGGGCGCGCGCTCGAGGAGACGCGGAACAGCTCGCCGCCCATGTTGGCGGTGATGGCCGTCTGCTGGGTGAAGCCGCGAGCCGTGCCGCGGAAGCCCAGGTAGTCCACCGCGTCCGGAGAGATGGAGCCGGCGCCGCCCAGCAGGTTCAGCGGGGCGCAGCCCTCGATGGGCGCCTCGGGCGTGCCGCACACCAGCTGGCCCGAGTCGTTGACGAAGCTCGGCCCCAGCGCCGCCTGCAGCCGGCTGCGCCGCAGCGTGCCCTGCTTGGTGGTGATGCCCTGGGTGCGGCCGAAGTTGTAGGCCACATCCCAGTGCCAGTCCTTCAGGGGGCCGAACTGCTCGTCCAGCTTGCCCTCGAGACCGGTGACGATGCGGAACGTCGTGAGGTCCTGCTCGTAGTCACGCGTGCCGAACTCGGTCAGGCGGCGCAGCACCTCCACCGTGTCGGGCGTCAGGTCCACCCCGAACGGGTTGTAGGCGTTCGCCGCGGAGATGGTCAGGTTCTCACCCGCCGTGCTCAGCGGCTCGGGCGCCAGCTTCTGGGCCGACTGCCGGCCGGTGTACGAGGCCTCGAAGAAGGCGCGCGAGGAGGAGCCGATGCGCAGACCACCGGTGGAGTAGACGTGCGCGCGCTGCTGCGGCGTCACCAGGTAGTTGGCCGGCTGGTAGTTGTAGAGGTCGCCGCCCGCCTCCGTCACGCCCGAGAGGTTGAACGGACGGTATCCGTTGGGCCCCCGGAAGAAGGCGCTCTCGTCCGGGTAGGCGCTCAGCAGATCGCTCCAGGTCGCGTTGCCCACGACGTCGTCGTAGATGAAGAAGGCGCCCTCGGGCACGTACACGCTGCCCGCCGTGTAGATCTGCCGGGAGTTCCAGTCGTAGTCCGTGTCGAACTTGCTGAAGCGGCGCGCGTCCGCGAACACGTCCTTCTGGGTGTAGTAGCCCGCGGTGAAGAGGATGTTGCCGCGCTCGGTGCTCTGGCCCGTCGTCATGCTCAGGTCGTACGTCAGACCGTCGCCCCGCGAGGACATGCCGGAGAAGGCCCGCAGCTCGGTGCCGGAGAAGTCCTTGCGCGTGATGATGTTCACCACGCCCGAGATGGCGTCCGAGCCGTACACCGCCGAGCCACCGTCCTTGAGGATCTCGATGCGCTGGATGGCGGCGGTCGGAATGGCGTTGAGGTCCACGGTGGCGTCCGCGCCGGTGCCGCCGGCCACGTGGCGCCGCCCGTTGAGCAGCACCAGCGTACGCTCGGGCCCCAGGCCGCGGAGGTTCACGCGCGTGGAGCCATCACCGCTGTTGTTGTACTGCGTGTTGATGGCGTTGGACTGCTCCGGCAGGTTCTGGAGGATGTCGCCGATGGACGTCTTGCCCGTCTTCTCGATCTGCTGACGGTCCAGCACGGTGACGGGCGCCGCGGTGGTCAGCTCCTTGCGCGGGATGCGCGAGCCGGTGACGACGATCTCCTCGATGTACTCCTCGGGAGGAGGCTCCTCGGCCACCGGCTGGGGCGCGGGCTTCGCCTGCGGCCGGGGCTGGGCCTGGGGCTGGGGCTGCGGCGCGGGCGCGGCCGGAGGCTGGGTGGCCTCGATGGGCTGCTGGACGGGCGTGGCCGCCTCGGGCTGCGGCGCGGGCGTCGGGGCAGGGGCTGCTTCCTGCGTGGCGACCGGGGCGTCGGCGGGAGCCTGCTGCGCCGTCGCGACTCCGCCGGTCCCTGTGACGAGAACGGCCAGGGCCAGGACCGTGTTCTTGCGGGTGGATTTCTTCGACACCTTGGAACCCTTGCGTGTGTGGAGAGACATGGATGGAGATCCCAGGAATGGCGGGGGTTAGAAGGGCGCGAGGGTGGGCGCGCCGTCCGAGCAGTTCGGATCCGTCTTCGTCTCGGCGGCGACGGCCTCGCAGTACGGCGTCATGCAGTCCACCCAGGCCTGCGCGGACTCGGCGCAGCCGGCGAACTCCGCGTCGCAGATCTTCGACGAGTTGTTCTCCCAGCAGTCCAGGTGCGCCTGGAACTGGGCGTCGCAGCTCTCGAACTCCGCCGCCTGCGCTCGCGCGTTGAAGTCCTCCACGTCCGCGCAGAACTCGGGGCAGTCGACGTCGACGGACCGCTCGTCTACCTCACACGAGTTGGCGTTGCCGCAGACGGAATCGCACTTGCTGGAACACCCGGTGATGAGGCCCATCACGGCCAAAAGACCCGCGGTCAGAACCACAGCTCTCACGCTGACTCCTCCCAGGAGATTGTCCGGAAACGGACGTCATGTTGACGATCCCTGATTCCAACGTCAACCGAGGGCATCCCATATCGAGGGCCCTCGAGATCCAACTTCCGGAGTATTTCTCCCGGGGTTGCGCACCCCTGCTTCAGGTGAAGAAGCGTTGCAACACGGAGATCATCGCCACCACATCCGAGGCGGCGGCCATCTCGCGGATGGAGTGCATGGAGAGCATGGGGCTGCCTACATCCACGGTGCGGATGCCCAGCTCCGCGGCGGTGATGGGCCCGATGGTGCTGCCGCAGCCCAGGTCCGTGCGCGTGACGAAGTGCTGGGGCGTCACCCCGGCCTCGCGGCACAGCGCCGCGAAATGCGCCCACGTCTCACCGTCCGTGGCGTAGGACTGGTTGACGTTGGACTTGATGACCGGGCCGCCGCCCATGAGCGGCTGGTGCCTCGGCTCGTGGAGCGAGGAGTAGTTGGGGTGGACGGCGTGGGCCATGTCCGCGGACACCAGGAACGAGTGACGGATGGCGCGGTGGTACGCGTCCGCGCGTCCGTCCGAGTGGCCCAGCACCAGCCGCTGCAGGCAGTCCCGCAGGAAGGTGCCGGCGGCGCCCTGGGCGCTGCGGCTGCCGATCTCCTCGTGGTCGTAGAGCACGACGCCCCGGGTCGTCTCGCCGGCCTTGCCCGCGGCCAGCAGCGCGCTCAGGCCCGAGTAGCAGCTGGCCAGGTTGTCCAGGCGCGGCGCGTGGAGGAACTCGCCCTGCGCGCCCGAGCGCGTGGAGGGCTGCGTGTCGTAGAGGGCCAGATCATAGCCGAGGAGGTCCCCGGCCTCGGCGCGGACATTGGCGCGGGCCAGCTCCCGCACGAGCAGGGAGCGCAGCTCCGCCGGGCCCGCGCTCTCCAGGCCGAGCACGGGGACCATGTGGTCCTGCGCGTTGAGCTTGAGGCCGTCGGTGTTGACGGTGCGGTTGAGGTGGATGGCCAGGTTGGGCACGCGCAGCAGCGGCCGCTGGAAGTCCACCAGGTGCGGGACGGGACGGCCTCCCGAGAGCACCACCACCCGGCCCGCCAGCGACAGATCGCGATCCATCCAGGTGCTCAGCAGCACGCCTCCATAAACCTCCACGCCGAGCTGGTGGTAGCCGTGCTTCGCCACGGGGGCATTGGGCTTGAGGCGCAGGTTGGGCGAGTCCGTGTGGGAGCCCACCAGCCGGAAGCCCGCGCGATCCACGGGCGTGGTGCCCAGGTGGAACGCGGCGATGCTCGTGTCGCCTCGGGTGATGAACACCCGGTCTCCTGGCTGGAGGCTCCAGGGCTCGCGCTCGTCCAGCTCCCGGTAGCCGTGCTCGGTCAGGCGTCGCGCCGTCTCGCGCACCGCGTGGTAGGGCGTGGGCGAGGCGTCGATGTAGGCAAGCAGGTCCTTGGCCGCGGTATCGATGTCGGTGGGGCTCATGGCGTGCAGGCTAGCGCTCCCACCGCACGCAGCCACCGGAAAGGTGCGCCTGCGCGCTCGCTCCCGGCGCCCTTGTCTTCCAGCGCGCACACCGGCAGCTGCGCAGCGGGTGCGCGGACCCGGGTGGACGCGCAAGGTTTGCGACCCTGGTCCTCCGGACAGGAGGGTGGGACGGTGGCGCCCGGGTTGCAGTGTCCCCTCCCCCATGAGGACACCCCACCCCCACGCCCCCTCCCGCGAGGAGACGCTGCTGCGGATCCTGCCCGGCCACTGGCTGGCCCGGCCCGGCATCCCAGCCCTCATCGAGGGCGCCCGGAGCGCCCAGGCTCCGCTGGAGACCTTCCTGCTGGAGCACGGGCTGGTGTCGCGCCAGGCGCTCGTCTCGGTGCTGTTGGAGATGGAGGGCGCCAGCGGGCAGCTCATCGAGGGCGAGTTCGTCCAGCTCCGGCTCCCGCGCGCGTTCCCGCTGATCCGGGCGCTGGAGCTGCACGTGCTGCCCCTGGCCTGGCAGAACCACGTCCTCTACTGCGTCGCGGAGCCCGGGGTGGCCGAGGTGGAGCGGGCCAGCTGGGAGCGGCGGCATGGCTCCCGGCTCATCGTCCTGGGCACGACCGAGCACCTGGGCCCGCGAACCCGCCGTGTGTACGCGGAGCTGGAGCGGCTCGATCCGGGCACCCTCACCTTTCCCCAGTACCTGCGCCGACGGAACGTCATCGATGACGCCCGGGCCGCGGCCATCTCCGCCAATCCCACGCTCATGACGTGGCGGGCGCTGCAGGCCTCCAAGGAGCTGCCCGAGGCCGAGCTGTACGCCGCGGCGAGCACCTTCTTCGATGTCCCGCTGCTGCCCCGCGAGCGGCTGCTGGAGCTGGTGGAGGAGGATGTGCTGCGGCGCGTCCACCGGCCCTTCCTGGAGTCCATCGGCGCCCTGCCGCTGCGGGTCGAGGGAGACAGGCTCTGGCTGGCCACCGCGGACACGCCGGAGCTCCAGACGCTGGATGCGCTGGCCCATGCGCTGGACTGCACGCGGCTGCACTTCCTGGCCACGCCCGCCAGCATCCTGGCGTCCGTCCTCGAGGAGCTCTACAGCGGGGAGGATCCCCTCCACGTCCACCCGCGCATCCCGCCGCGCCCGCCGGATCCGAACGGTGTGCCGGCCATCGTGGACGCGCTGCTGCACGAGGCCGTCCGCCGCAAGTGCAGCGACATCCACATCGAGCGCTACGAGCGCCGCGTCACCGTCCGCCTGCGCAAGGACGGCAACCTGTGGACGTACGCGGACAGCCGCGTCACCCCGGACAACGTCCAGGCGGTGGTGACCAAGCTGAAGGTCGATGCGCGGCTGGACATCACCGAGCGTCGCCGCCCACAGGACGGCGTCATCCGCCGCCGCTACGAGCACGGCTGGGTGGACTTCCGCGTGGCCACCCAGCCCACGCTCTGGGGCGAGAACGCCATGCTGCGCGTGCTCCAGCAGGGCATGCGCGTGCCTCGCCTGGAGGAGCTGGGCGCCGAGCCGGGTGTGCTCGGGCGGCTGCGGCGCATCCTCCACAACCCGCAGGGGCTGGTGCTCGTCACCGGGCCCACGGGCTCGGGCAAGACGACGACGCTGTACGCCATGCTCCAGGAGCTGAACACCCCGGACGTGAAGATCCTCACCGCCGAGGATCCCATCGAGTACGTCATCGACGGCATCCAGCAGAGCCAGGTGAACGAGGAGATCGGCAACACGTTCGATCACTACGTGCGGGCCTTCATGCGCCAGGATCCGGACATCCTCCTGGTGGGGGAGATCCGCGACAAGGAGACGGCGCGGAGCACGCTGCGCGCGGCGCTCACCGGCCACCTCATCCTGAGCACCGTCCACGCCAACGACGTGTTCGGCGTGGTCCGCCGCATCATGGACCTGGGCGTGGAGGAGAGCCTGCTGTCCCAGACGCTGCTCTGCGTGCTCGGCCAGCGGCTGGTGCGGCGGGTGTGCCTGGCCTGCGCCGAGCCCTACACCCCCGCGGCCGATCTGGTAGCAGAGTTCTTCCCTCAGGGGGTGCCCGAGGGAGCACGGCTGATGCGGGGGCGCGGCTGCGAGGCCTGCGAGGGCACGGGCTACTCGGGCCGGACCGCGCTGATGGAGTTCTGGGAGCCGGATGACCAGGGGCGGGATCTGCTCGAGAAGGGCGCGGAGGTGTCCGCGCTGCGCAAGTCCGCGCTCGAGATGGGCTTCCGCTCGGTGCTGGCCCACGCCCAGCGCCTGGCCCTGGAGGGCACCACCTCGCTGGAGGAGCTGCGCGCCGTCGTCCCCTACGACGCCATCCTCCGCTATCGCGGGCTGCTCAGCGCCGTCCCGGTGCCCGAGAGCTCCGCCGCGTGAGGGGGGCTCGGGGCGCGTCCAGGAAGGTGCCGAGCAGCACCCAGCGCCGCGCCGCGTCCTCGGCGCCAGGCTTGGCCACCAGCGGCGTGGTGTAGTGCCAGAAGGGCAGCCGGTACACCGTCACCCCGCCCACGGTGTTGACGCTGCTGATCTCCGTGAAGTGGCCGCCCTTGGCGTAGACGAGCCACTGGTGCGCCACGGCGGGGGTGGCCAGGCTGATGTGCATGTCCACGTACCCGTCGCGGGCCTCGGGGTCCTCGGGGTGGTGATCATTGTGGGGCCCCGTATAGTCCCCGGGCCCGTAGCACAGCACCTGGATGCCCCACCGCCGCCGCAGCGCCCGCCCGCTCACCACGGACGCGAAGGCGCCGAAGCTCTCCGAGCGGAGCATGGCGGTGAGCCCCACCCGCTCCGCGGCGCGCCACGAGCGGGAGCGCCGGCTGCCCAGCAGGGCGGTGCGCACCCGGACGGATTTCGGCAGCAATTCCGAGTAGTTCTCCGTCATCCCCAGCAGGGCCTCGGGGGGGATGGGATCGTCCATCTCCGTGAGGGTGTCCCGCAGCTCCTCCTCCAGCGCCTGGCGGCAGGCGGTGGCCTTCCTCACGTCCACCACGTCCGGCAAGGCGATGAAGCGCTGAGGCGGCACCCGGAGCAGCGCCCCACAGGCCTCCGCATCTCGTCCTCTGAGAATCCGGAGGCCTCGAGGCGTCAGCAGGTCGGCAAATTCAGAGGGAAATAAGGGCATGCAACTTCCGCCCAGGCTGTCAGATAATGGTCCCAATGTCTCTCCCCACCTCCGGGGAGCCCTCGGATCGACCAGGAGCACGCCCATGAACCCCATCAGCCGCCGCCCTACCGCCCTCCGGCCCACCGCGACGACGCCCCAGGCGCAGACGACCCGCCCCGTGGCCACCGCGAAGACGACCGCGACGAACACGGTGGGCCAGGTGGGGCGCAGCAGCTTCGACGCTCCGGCCTCGCTGGCGCCCGCCAGGCCGATGCCGGGCGCGTGGCGTGGCGGTCCGGACACCGAGGTGGGCAAGGCCATCTCGGGGATGATCAACCGGATGCGCTCCTCGGACGCGGCGGGCATCCAGATCAAGGGCGACACCATCGAGAGCCTCTTCACCCGGGCCATCCTGGACAACAAGCACGTGACCAACGAGCAGCTGCTGGCCATCAGCCAGGTGAAGCTGGAGCAGCTGGCCACCAGCCCCGAGGATCAGGCCAAGGTGCTGAAGAAGGTCCCCAACGCCCGCGAGCTGCCGGTGCACAAGTTCACCGTGGCCATGCTGGCGGCGGCCACGGGGCTGGATGAGAAGGCGCTGTCCCAGGCCTGCCCGGATCTGGGCCTGACGGGCGCGCCGGGCACCCCGCTGCTCTACGCGGCGAAGACGGAGCGGATGCAGCGCTCCACCGCCCTGCACGACTTCACGGACTACCTGCGCGGCGCCGGCATCAAGGGCATGAACAAGGCCGTCTGGGGCGTGGAGAACCGCGTCCTCTCGGCCGCCGTCAGCGCGCTGGGCGGCGGGCGCTACTGAGCCCCCGAGCGCCGCGAGCGCTCAGAACGAGATTGACGCGCCCAGCCTCACCTCTCGGCCGTACTGCGGCACGGTGGTGCGCCCGAAGTCGGGGCTCACCGGGTTGGGGCGGCGCTCGTCGAGCATGTTGTACACGCCGCCGTAGTAGCGCAGCCGCCACGGCGTGAACTGGCCGGAGAGCATCAGGTTCACGTAGAGCGACTCCGGGACGCGCAGCCCGGTGGAGTCGAAGCGGGCGCCGGTGAAGACCAGCTCGGTGCCCGCCACCAGCCCCTTCCTCAGCACGGGCAGGCCGAAGCGCGCGGAGATGGCATGCTCCGCCGAGTTCACCACGTGCGGCTCGAGGTCCCCGTCGAACCCCTCGCGGACCGCATCCTCGGGGCTGTCGAGGCGGGCCTGCACGTAGCCGGAGATGCTCACCAGCTGCCCCGTCCCGGGGGCGTAGCGCAGCTCCACCTCCGCGCCTCCCAGGACATGCGGCCCGGAGTTCGAGTACCGGAAGGGCAGCGCCTGCTCCGAAGCAGTGCGGGCGATGTCGGCGTAGGCGTTGAGGAACACGGCCGCGATCAGGCTCGTCTCTTCGCTCACGGTGTGCGTGTGCTCGAGCGCCGTGGCGAAGTGGCTCTCCGGAACCAATGACAGCGGCGCCAACCGCTCGAAGTCCTCGAAGTCGTAGCGGAGCTCGCGCTCGCTGGGTCCCCTGCCCGTGACGCCCGTGGTGAACTTGAGGCTGCCTCCCTCGTAGGGCTTGCTCACCATCGCCAGCACCGGAGACAGGGTGAAGACCAGCTCGAACGGATCGTTGGTGTCGGCGCTCGTCACCCGGAAGGGGCTGATCCGCGAGCCGAAGTGGAGCAGGAACCAGGGCCGCGGCGTCCACTCATAGCTGCCGTAGAAGGTGAGCTCCGTGCGCGTGCCGCTGTACAGCTCGGCCTCCGTGCCGTCGCCCAGGCTCAGCTGGCCATCCAGGTGCATCGCCCGCCGGAGCGACGCGCCCGCGATGAGCCGGCTGGTGCTCGAGCGGGCCCACTCGAAGCGGGACTCGACGGAGAGCCCCAGCCCGTAGCCTGTCTCCTCTCGCGGCAGCACCGGGGCCTGCACGGGCTGGGAGCGCAGCGAGTAGTCCATGTCATCGATCGCCACCCGCGAGAGCAGGAAGCTGCCGCCCGGGAAGGTGTGGTCGTACTGCAGCGAGGCGAAGCGCCGAAGATCCGTGGCCAGGACGGGCTGGCCTTCCGTCCAGACGAAGCTGCTGGGGACATGCTTGGCCCGGCGGATGATGCCCGAGGTGAGTGAGAAGCCCCCGTACCGACCAAGGACGAAGGCGCGCTCCACGGACTCCTCGTCGGAGAGCAGGCCCACCCCCGTGGGCGCGGGAAGTGGATCTCCTTCCCGATACTGGTTCCCCGCGAGCACGACCAGCTCCGTGGCTCCGCGCCGGCCCGAGGCCATGGCCTGCAGATCGGTTCCGCGCAGGGTGTCGGCGCCCATGCCGAAGCGCACGTGCACCCCCTCCTCCGCGCGGCGCGTCACCACGTTGATCATACCGAGGAAGGCGGTGCTGCCGAAGACCATGCCCTCGCCGCGCACCACCTCGATGCGCTCCACCTGGGACATGTCGATCCCCAGGTCCATCCCGAGCGGGCCGTAGCCACGCACCACGTCATTGAGCGGGTGCCCGTTGAGCAGCACGAGGATCCGGGCGTTGGCGTTCTCCGGCCAGCCGAAGCCGCGCATGCCCACCGAGTCGTAGAGCCGGTCGGTCCACACCTGCAGGCTGCGCACCGAGCGCAGCGCCTCGGCCACCGTGCGGTAGCCGAACATGCGCAGCTCCTCCGCGGTGATGATGGTGGTCGAGGCGGGCGCGTCCTCGAGATGGATGAGCCGCTGGGTGGCGCCGGCCACCTCCAGCCGCTTGGGGCGCAGGTGGGCATCCAGCGAGCGGAGCTGCCGATCCTCCAGGTCCACCTCGGCCCGGAAGGGCTCGAGCCCCTCGTGCTGCACCTCCACCACCCGCCGCCCCGCGTCCACGCTCTCGATGACGGCCGGGGTGAAGCCCACCTCCCGGCCATCCACCAGCACCACCGCGCCGTCGACGTTGGCTCGCACCACCAGGCTGCCGACGCGCCGGGGCGGCGGCGGCTCGGCGATGAGCGGAAGGTGCACGGGCCGGAGCTGATCGGCCACCACCTCCACGTCGAGCCGGGTGGGCAGGAAGCCAGGGGCCACCACGCGCAGCGGCACCCGTCCCGGCCGCAGCCCCATCACCTCGCCCGGTCCGGTGCGCAGCACCTCATCGGTGTCCTCGCGCCGCACCTCGGCGCCCTCTGGCACGTCGCGGATCTCCAGCCCGCCGACGATCAGCTCCAGCTCTCCCGTGGCTACCACCTCGCGCCCGCGCGCCACGTCCACCTCCACCTCGCGCGAGCGGTAGCCCTCCAGGTCCAGCAGGATGCGATGGCGGCCGGGCTTGAGGGCCAGCGTCTTGGGTGTGACTCCCAGCGCACCGAGATCCCGTCGTCCGATGAAGATGGTGGCCCCGGGGGGCGTGGACTCCACGCGGACCAGCGCCAGCTTGGGCCGGAGGAAGGCCAGGGCCTGCTCCACGTCCGCGCGCTCGTCCGGCTCGAGCGGCTGCCGGGCCACCTCGGAGTAGGCGCGGAAGGCCTCGTCGTAGAGCTGCAGCCGCCCCAGCGTGGAGGCGATGTTCAGCTGCACGTTCCGGTTCGGCACCAGCCGGTTGGAGGCGTAGAACTCGGCGAGTGCGTCGTCGAAGCGCCCCTGTCGCTGGAAGGCCAGACCGCGGCGGAAGTGGAACTCCGCCTCGTCGGCCACGTCCGCCGCCCCCGCTGCCCCCGCCACCAGCGCGAGGAGCAGGATCAGCAAGCGCCTCATCGCTGCGCCTTCGTCTTGAACGGCGAGTCCTCCCTGGCGCTCTGACGAACCAGCCCGACCTCCTGGACCGCTCCGTCTCGCGGGGTGAGCTCCACGTCCTTGGACACGTAGCCCTTGAGGCTGAGCACGAGCCGGACCGGCACCTCCTCGTCACCGGAGAAGCTCAGCGGCGTCTCCCCGAGGCGCTGCCCATCCCGGAGCACCGTGGCTCCCTGGGGCTTGCTGTTCAGGGTGACGGTCGCCTTCTTGCGCGCCAGCTCCAGGGCGAGCTCGGCGTCTGCAAGCATCTCCTGGGTGCGCTGCACCGGCACCCGTCCCGGAGCCTGGATCGTCAGGTCGAGGCGCTTGCCGTGCTCGAAGGAGTGCACGAACGGCGTCTTGCCGGCGGGTGAGCCACCGATGAGGACCTCCGCCTCCGCGGGGTCCGTCGTGATGCGCAGCGTGTGCAGGACCGGAGCGGGTGCGCTCTCGGTCGCGGGCCCGGGAGCAGGCACGTTGGTAGCGGCCGTGGGCGAGGCCGGGCGTCGCGTGACGTATGCGCCGCCAGCGAGCAGCAGCCCCCATGCCACGCCGACCGCGAGCTTCCTCCCCAGTGTGCGGCGGGGAGGAGCAGGAGGCAGAGGCGAAGGCGTGGCGGGTGCTGGCTCGGCGGGGGGCGCGGACTGGGCGCGCTCGGGCGTCAAGAAGGTGCGGGTGAGCCCGGAAGGCTGCTGGCTCCCGCCCGAGGGCGTGCGGATGAGCGTCCCCTCGAGCCCGGACACCGGAGTGGTCTCCGAGCGCGCTCGGGAGCGCTCCTTGTAGTCGGGATAGACGCCGCGCAGGAAGGACGTCAGGTGGGTCTGCGACGAGGGCTGCTGGCTGCGCAGGAGCCACTCCTCGAGCGCCAGCGCGAGCTGACCCGCGGTGGCGTACCGCTCCTCCGGGCGCCGGGCGAGCGCGCGCATCACCACCGGGTCCAGATCCTCCGGGAAGGAGGGGCGCAGCGTGGACGGCGGCGCGATGACAGCCTCACGGGCGGCCTTCAGCGTTCCGGGATCCGAGTCGCGCTGGAGGACGCGGTGGCCGGTGAGCAGCTCGTGGAGGACCAGGCCGAGCGAGAAGATGTCGCTCCGGGCATCCAGCGGCTCGCCCTCGGCCTGCTCCGGCGACATATAGGCGAACTTCCCCTTGATCTGGCCGGTGGCGGTGGCGGAGGCACGCCCCGCCGCCTTGGCGATGCCGAAGTCGATCAGCTTCACCGCGCCGTCGAAGCTCACCAGCACGTTGGAGGGGGAGACGTCTCGGTGCACCAGGCCCAGCGGCCGGCCGCTGTCATCGGTGAGCTCGTGCGCGTAGTGCAGCGCGGACGCTGCGTCCGCCACCACCCGGCAGGCCAGCGCGGGGGGCAGCACCTGGCCACGCTCGGTGAGGTGCTGCTGGAGCGAGCGGAGGTCCACTCCCGGCACATACTCCATGGCCAGGTAGTGGGTGCCCGCGTGCTCTCCCAGCTCGAAGATCTGGCAGATGTGGGGGTGGTTGAGCTGGGCGGCGATCCGCGCCTCGTCGAGGAACATCGCCATGAAGCCCTGGTCCCGCGACAGGTGGGACAGGAGCATCTTCACCACGACCAGCTTCTGGAAACCCTCCGCCCGGTTGCGAGCGAGGTACAGCTGTCCCATCCCTCCCGTCGCGAGAGGCTGGAGCAGCTCGTAGTTGCCGAAGGGTTCACCCATGGAGCGGGGGATTCTAAGTCATTCCGGAGAAGTTCTTACACCCTGGAGGGAGGCCAGGTGCCAGGGGAGCGGCCTGACCAGGGGGGCGCCCTTTGAGCGAACCGGTTCCCAACTGGTATGACAGGCAGACCAGTTGGGCCAGGATTCGCCCGGCAGGGGGCGCACCTGACGCAGAAGTCGCTCCAGCCAGCTGCGGCTCACCCACCCGCGAGCCGCTGGCGGGCCACCTCGCGGCGCTTCGCCCGGGCCTTGCCCGCCACGCCCAGCAGGTACCTGTCCCGCTCCCACCGCTCACGCGTCTCCGCATCCACCTTCGGCCACCACTCCTCGAGCCCGCTCACCAGCCGCTGGCAGAGCTCCAGCGCGCCTCCCAGCGCCACGTGCACCGCGGGCGAGGACGGCTCCGCCTGTGCCAGCCCGCGCATCGTCACCGCCAGCGCGAGCGCCTCGTCCTGGACGCGCTCCGGCCAGCCCGAGCGCCGCCCCACCTGGAGCAACCATCCCAGGAGCGCCGCGTGGACATGGCAGTCCTCCGTCGTCCGGAAGGGCTTGAGGTAGCGCGTGTACCCATCCCCGGGCAGCACCTCCTCGGGAGACACCGCCACGTCGCGCAGCTCCAGCTCGGCGTGGGGCACCTCGGGCACGAACGGCGTGGGCGGCAGCTCGTTGAGGTGCACCCCCTCCCGCCGGGAGTCGATCATCACCACCCGGAGCCGGTTCCGGCCCTGCTCGTCCTGCCCCTCACTCGCCACCACAAACAGGGTCTCGGCGGCCGTGCCCAGCGTGACGAAGTTCTTGGCACCCGACAGCCGCAGCGGTCCCCCTTCCCCACCCGACAGGCGCGTCTGGATGGCGCTGGGGTGTGCCCCGCCCGCCTCCGTCGCGCACAGCGCGCCCCGATGATCCGGGCGCATCCGCGGGAAGAGGCACCGGAGCGCCGCGTGGTACCCCGAGGCGAAGGCGAACCCCATCCTGTCGGCCATGAAGCCGCCCGCCAGCGCCAAGTCCACCGGCGTCGTGAACCGCGAGGCCAGCCCGAGGTGCTGGCGCCACCAGTCCCCCACCGACTGGAGCGAGCCCGGCTGGGGAGGAGTCGTGAGGAGGAAGCGCAGGATTTCGTCCACCAGGGCACTCTAAGCCATCAGCCCACCTTCTTCTCCAGAGGAGCCCACCCGTGACTCTGCTGAAATGATGACGGAATTTAACTTCCGGTCCCCCCAGGTGTTCTGCTCCTGGAACTGCACGCTCATCCGACGATGCTCACCTCCTCCTGGAACCGGTCGCGCGCCCCCCTCTCCGCCCTGCTCATGGGCCTGCTGGCCCTGACGCTCACTCCCAGTGACGGCGCGGCCCAGCAGGAAGCGCCCTGGGTGAGCATGACGCTCGAGGAGGCCCTCTCCCGCGCCATCAAGGTCAGCCCCCAGATCGTCCAGGCCCAGGGCACCGTCCGCACCACCACCGCCGCCGAGAAGACCGCCTTCGGCGCCTACCTGCCGGACCTGTCCTTCAACGCCAACAGCTCCCTGTCCAGCAGCCAGCGCCTCATCCCCGAGACCGGCGCCACCGTCACCGGCTCCAGTGACTCCTACAGCGCGGGCC
Source organism: Hyalangium gracile (assembly GCF_020103725.1). NCBI lineage: Bacteria > Pseudomonadati > Myxococcota > Myxococcia > Myxococcales > Archangiaceae > Hyalangium > Hyalangium gracile. Next base: position 108,979 of record NZ_JAHXBG010000021.1, read on the forward strand.
TCTCCACCTCCTGGGACGTGTTCACCGGCTTCCGCCGGCGCTCCGAGCGGCAGCGGGCCCAGGCGGACTCCCAGTCCGCGCAGGCCACGCTCGCCGGGCAGCGCTTCGTCGTGGAGCTCTCCGTCGAGCGCGCCTTCTTCGATGCCCTGCGCGCCGAGGAGCTCATCACCGTGGCGAAGTCCCGCATCGAGCGGGCGCAGGAGGGCGTGGGATTCGCCGAGCGCCGCCTCGCGGTGGGCTCGGCCACCCGCTCGGACCTGCTCCGCGCCCAGCTCGAGCTCAACACCGCGCGCGAGGCCCTGCTCCAGCAGGAGAACCAGCGCCTCACCGCCGCCCTGAGCCTGGGCCGGCTCGTCGGCGTGGACGGGCCCGTGGACCCGGCCCCCTCCGGCCCTATCGATCCCGCGCCCCTCAAGGCCTCGCGTGAGGAGGTGGTGGCCACGCTCGTCGCCCAGGCGCCGTCCGTCCGGGCCGCCGAGGCCGCCGTGACCGCCGCCGAGGCCAGCATCGGCACGGCGCGCTCCCAGTACTACCCCTCCGTCCGCCTGTCCGCCGGCTACGACTGGTTCTACCAGGACCGCGGGCGGACGAGCTGGTCCGTCCGGCTGGGCCTCTCCTACCCCATCTTCGATGGCTTCGCGCGCGACGAGAGCATGGTGCGAGCGCGGACCCAGGCCGAGGTCGCCCAGGCCCAGCTCAGCGACACCCGGCGCTCCGTGCGCGCCGAGGCCGAGCGGGTGCTCAGCCAGCTCCAGCTCGTCGAGGAGCGGCTGACCCTCAATCGCCAGGCCGTGGAGGTGGCCCAGGAGGACCTGCGCGTCCAGCAGGAGCGCTACCGCCTGGGCGCCACCACCATTCTGGAGCTGCTCACCTCGCAGACGGCCCTGGTGGAGGCGCAGAACAACCTCGTGGGCCTGCGCTTCGACTACGTGCTGGCCCGCGCGGAGCTCCAGTCCATCGTCGGGAGGGAGCTGTGAGCGCGGCCGGAGCGCCCGAGTCCTCCGCCGGGGAACGCGTCGTCTCCGATGTGGTGATCCGCGTCGAGAACCTCACCAAGACGTACCGGCTGGGCTCGGAGACCGTCCACGCCCTGCGCGGCGTCAACCTGGAGATCCGCCGCAACGAGTACGTGGCCGTCATGGGCCCGTCCGGCTCTGGCAAGTCCACCTTCATGAACCTCATCGGCTGCCTGGATGTCCCCAGCGACGGGCAGTACTGGCTCAACGGGCAGGCCGTGGCTGGCCTGGGCGAGGACCAGCTGGCGCGCATCCGCAACCGAGAGATCGGCTTCGTCTTCCAGAGCTTCAACCTGCTGCCCCGCGCCTCGGCGCTCGACAACGTGGCGATGCCGCTCGTCTACTCGGGCGTGCGCAAGCGAGAGCGCCGCGAGCGCGCCGCGGTGCTGCTCGACAAGGTGGGGCTGGGGGCGCGCAAGGACCACCGTCCCAACGAGCTGTCGGGCGGTCAGCGCCAGCGCGTGGCCATCGCTCGCGCCCTGGTGACCCGCCCGGCGCTCCTGCTGGCGGACGAGCCCACGGGCGCGCTCGACAGCAAGACGGGCGAGGAGATCATGGCGCTCTTTGGCGAGCTGCATTCCCAGGGACAGACCCTGATGCTCGTGACACATGAACAAGACATCGCCGACCACGCCCGGAGGATCCTCTTCCTCAAGGACGGCGTGATCGAGCGGGACACCCGGAGGCCGGCATGAACCGGTCGGACCCGCGAGGCGAGCAGGCGCGGACGGAGAGGCGCTCGTGAACTGGAAAAAGCTCATCCTCATCGTTGGAGTGCTCGCCCTCATCGGCGCGGGGGTCTACTTCGCGCGCGGTCGCTCGCAGCCCAAGACGCCCACCAGCCAGCTGCCCACCGCTGCGGCCAGGCGCATGGACCTGGCCATCGTGGCGGAGGCCTCCGGCCTGCTGGAGCCCATCCGCGTGGTGGAGGTGAAGTCCAAGGCCTCCGGCGAGGTGCAGAACGTGCTCGTCGAGACGGGCGCCCGCGTCGAGCAGGGCACCCTGCTGGCGGAGATCGATCCGCGAGACGTCCAGAACGCCCTGTCCCAGGCCGAGGCGGACCTCGAGTCCGCCCGGGTGCGCCTGCAGACCGTCGAGGCCCAGCGCAAGCGCATGGAGGAGCTGCGGGCCTCCGGGGTCGTCACCCAGCAGGAGCTGGAGACCTCGGTCGACGCGGCCGCCACGGCCCGCGCGGCGCTGGTGCGCGCCGACACCAACCTGCAGCTGGCCCGCATCCGGCGGCAGGACGTGACGATCCGCGCCCCGGTCGCCGGCACCATCCTGGAGCGCACCATCGAGCCCGGGCTGATCATCGCCTCGGCCACCTCCAACGTGTCCGGAGGCACCACGCTGTTCAAGATGGCGGACCTGTCCGAAATGCAGGCTCGCGCGAAGGTCGACGAGACGGACATCGGGAAGATCCAGCCGGGCATGGAGGCCCGGGTGTCGCTGGAGGCCTATCCCAACCGCACCTTCACCGGTGAGGTGGTGAAGATCGAGCCGCAGGCCGTGGTGGAGCAGAACGTGACGCTCTTCCCGGTGCTCATCCGCTTGAAGAACACCGAAGGGCTGCTCCGGCCGGGAATGAACGCGGAGGTGTCCATCGAGGTCGCCAGCCGCAATGGCGTCGTGGCCATCCCCAACACGGCGGTAGTGGCGATGCGCGAGGCCGCCTCCGCCGCCACCGCGCTGGGCCTGGACGAGGCGGCGGTGCGCGCGCAGCTCCGGCCCGCGGGAGCCCCCTCCAACGCGGGCCTCCCCGGAGGAGGCGACCCGTCCGCCGCGGGCGGCTCCGGTCCTCCTGGCGCCCCGGCGGCGGAGCCCTCTCCGGAGTGCGCCGCGCTGTTCGAGCGCCTCCGCTCGGACGCCGGTGTCCCGGCCCTGTCCGACGCCGATCGCGAGCAGCTGCGCGCGTGCCGGCCCCAGGGACTGGCGGAGGGTGGTGGCGGTGGCTTCCGCTCCCGGGGTGGAGGCCAGGGCCGGGGAGGAGGCAACGCGGACCGGCGCCCGGGCGTCATCTTCGTGCAGCAGGACGGCGGGCCTCAGCCCCGACGCGTCATGCTCGGCCTGAGCGACTGGGACAACACGGAGGTCATCAGCGGGCTGCAGGAGGGCGAGCAGGTGTACCTGGTCTCCGTGGCCCAGCTCCAGCAGCAGCAGCAGCAGAGCCTGGATCGCATCCGGCAGCGGACGGGCGGCGTCATCCCCGGCGCCGGAGGCGGTGGTCCGCGCGGCGGCGGCGGACGGTGACGCGGCCATGATGATCCTCGAGATCCTCTGGGTCGCCCTCGACGCCATCGTCGCCAACAAGCTGCGCTCCCTGCTCACGATGCTGGGAGTCGTCATCGGCATCGCGGCGGTCATCACCATGGTGGCGCTGGGCGAGGGCGCGCAGCGCTCGGTGGAGGCCCGGCTGATGACGCTGGGCGCCAACGTGCTCACCGTGCGCCCCGGCCAGTCCTTCATGGGCGGCCTGGGCCGAGGCCAGGCGATGCTCTCCGTGGACGACGCGGAGGCCCTGCGCGCGGCGCCCAAGGACATCCTGGCCGTCGCGCCGGAGATGGAGACCCGGACCCAGGTGGAGCACGGCAGCAGCAACGCCAACCTGTCCATCGTGGGCACGTGGCCCTCCTACTTCAACATCAACAACTACCAGATCTCCTCCGGGCGCCTCTTCACGGACGCGGAGGATCGGGGGCGCCGCCGCATCGCGGTGCTGGGCGCGCTGGTGGGCGGGCAGCTCGGAGGCGTCTCGGGACCGTCGCTGGTGGGACAGACGATCCGCATCGGCGGCGTGCCCTTCGAGGTGATCGGCGTGCTCGCGGAGAAGGGCTCGCAGGGGTTCTCGAACCCGGACGAGAGCATCTACGTCCCGCTGGCCACGGCCCAGTTCCGCATCATGGGCAGCGACCGCGTCCGCTCCATCGGCGTGCAGGCCGTGAGCGAGGACCGGATGGATGAGGCCATGGTGGAGATCAACGAGGTGCTCCGGCGCGAGCACCGGCTCCGCCCCGGGCAGGAGGCGGACTTCAACATCCGCGATCAGGCCTCGCTGCTGAGCACCGTCCAGGAGACGGCGCAGACGTTCACCCTGCTGCTGGCGGGCATCGCGGCGATCTCCCTCCTCGTGGGAGGCATCGGCATCATGAACATCATGCTCGTGTCGGTGACGGAGCGCACCCGGGAGATCGGCCTGCGCAAGGCCCTGGGCGCCCGGCCGAGCGACATCATGCTCCAGTTCCTCATCGAGTCGCTGGTGCTGTGCCTGGTGGGAGGAGCCCTGGGCCTGCTGCTGGGCGTGGGAGGCTCGTACGCGCTCCAGCGCATGGCGGGCTGGAACACCTCCGTGGCGCCCGAGTCGGTCCTGCTGGCCTTCGCCTTCTCCGGAGGCGTGGGCGTGTTCTTCGGCATCTGGCCCGCCCGGCGCGCGGCGAGCCTCACGCCCATCGAGTCCCTCCGCTACGAGTAGCCGCGGGGCCCCGCGCCGCCTACGCCCGCTTGCGGCTCCGGGAGGCGGTGCCCCCGCCCGTCTTGCGCTGGCTCCGGGCGCCCTGCTTCGTGGAGGGCGCCTTCTTCGTCTTCTTCGCCTGCTTGGCCTTGCTGGCCGTCTTCTTGCGCGCGCGAGCCGGCGGCTTGGGCGGCGCGAGGATGGTGCCCCGGCAGCTCTTCGCGCCACAGCGGCACATGTAGAGCTTCTCGGACTCCTCGTCCATGCCCTCGGCGCGCTCGTAGGCGTAGTCGTAGCAGAGCTCCTCGCCGGGCGAGATGTCCTTCAGGGCGTAGATGAAGATCTTCTCGTCCTCGATGAGCGCCTGGCAGTTCGGGTCGCAGCTGTGGTTGATGAAGCGCGCCTCGTTGCCGTCGACGGCGGCGTCGATCACCGTGTCCTCGTCCAGGGTGAAGAGGAAGGTGTGGTGGCGGCCCATCGCCTCGTCGTCGTAGCGCTCGTCCGCCTCGTCCTGGGTGATGTGCTCACCGGTGTACTCGATGATGCGCGCGCCCTTGCGGATGCGGCGCGTGGCGAAGGCGCCGCGCCCCTGGATGGGGGACTCGCGCAGCTCGAACGGGAGCGGGCGCTCGGCGCTGGAGGAGGAGGAGGTTCGCTTCTTCGAGGTGGAGTCAGTCATCGAGAACCAGGAGACAGCCGCGGGGGGATATACCCGGGACGAGACGCCTCGCCCGAGGCGGTGTACCTTGCCGCACTCGGACCTTCGATGAAAGGCGCTCGACGATGCGGCTATGGATTGTGCTGGGCGCGGTGAGCGCGTTCGTCTCGGTGGCGGCGGGGGCGTTCGGTGCCCATGGCCTGAAGGCCAGGCTCCCCGCGGACCTGCTGACCATCTTCGAGACGGGCGCGCGCTACCACATGTACCATTCGCTCGGGCTCATCGCGATCGGGCTCGTGGCCCAGACGCGGCCCTCGCCGCTGCTCTCCGCGGCGGGCTGGGCGATGCTGGCGGGCATCCTGCTCTTCTCCGGCAGCCTGTACGCGCTGGCGCTCACGGGCGTCCGAGCGCTGGGCGCCATCACCCCGCTGGGAGGACTGGGCTTCCTGGCGGGCTGGGCGCTGCTGGCCGCCGCCGTGTGGCGCTCCGGGAGCTGAGCCTCACTTCAGCTGCGGGGGGACCGGGTACATCAGGTCCACCTCGGAGTGGTTGAACAGGCCCATGGCCTCGCGCTGCACCACCAGGCACCAGCGCTGGTACTCCGCGTCCGCCCGGAGCTGATGGTACGCGGCGAGCGGCTTTGCACGCGCCGGCCCGGTGAGGGTGCGCAGCTGGCGCTCCAGCTCCTTCAGCTCGCCGAGCATCTTCTCCAGCGTGTCTCCGACACGCCGCAGCGCGCCCACCTTCTCCTGCCGGAGCGCGATCTCGATGGCCAGAGGGGAGTCGATAGAGGAGCGGGTCGTCGCCATGCGCGAAAACTAACGGCCTCCCGTGGAGCTGTCGACGGGCCGGGGCTCGGCGGAGATCGCCGCCTCTTGCTTCCCATCGGCTGCACTTATCGCAGGCACCGGCCGAGGGAGCGAGGGAGAGACTGGACCGCCGATCAGCAGCGCGGCCACGGAGGGATCCTTCTGGCGCTTGCGTAGCTCCATGTAGTCCTCGATGGCCGGCTGGAGGCCCACATCCTTCTTCGCCCGCTCGGAGAGGAACCACTTGTGCTCCAGCACCTGACAGTAGAGCTCGGAGAGGTCCGTCCCCTCCCTCACCGGCTGGAGCTTCTGGATGGTTGGATTGAAGCGCTCCTCCAGCCAGCGGAACGCGGCCGTGCTCAAGGGCATGCTGCGGTTGAGCTCGCGGGTGAGCGTGGCCTTGAGCTCCTGGATCTCGTTGAGCAGCAGCGTGGCCTGCCGCTCCTCGGCGACGATGCCCGTGAGGCTGTGGAGCTGGTGGCGGTGGTAGTTGCGGTCCGTGACGATGGTCCGCATGCGCAGGTGGTCGCTCTCGCCGCTGGCCACCAGGTCCACCTCCCCCACCGAGAAGCCGAGATCGTTCAGGGCGCGGATGCGCTCGTGGATGCGGTAGCTCTCCTGCGGGGCGACGGGGATCTCCTTGTTGATCTCCTCCCAGAGCCGCTCGTAGCGCTTGCGGATGTTGGGGCCCGTCTCGAACACGTCCAGGGACGGAGGCAGCTGCACCATCGCCACCAGGTCCGCCAGGCCCCCGGCGACGTTCTCCTCCATGATGTCCAGATCGTGCAGGCGCTTGCCGTCCGAGAGCTTGTCGTGCAGCTCGGACGTCTCCGCGTCCACCGCGTAGGCCTGCAGCTCGCCCGCATCCCGGCGGAACAGCGTGTTGGAGAGGGAGCAGTCCCCCCAGTAGAAGCCGCCCAGGTGCAGGCGCACCAGCAGGCTCGCCATGGCGTCCAGCAGCCGCTCTCGGTAGCGCTCCAGGCCCTGGTTCATGAAGAGGGTGCGGTAGGGCAGCGAGCCCTCCAGGAACCGGGTGATGAGGATGCTGCTCTCCTCGTCCTCGGCGGAGGCGCCCGTGCGTGCCTTCACCAGCCCCACGGCCACCACCGCCGGCAGCCCGCGCTCCTCCAGGCCGCGCAGCACTTCGTACTCGCGCTGGCCGACGCGCGGCGGCAGCTCCTTGAGGGCGTAGATGACCTTGCCGTAGCTGACGAAGAGCACCTCGTGGCGCGACAGGCCGCGCGGCACCTGGACCAGCCGGGTGCACTTCCCCTCCCACTCGGCGAGCGGCAGCTGCCAGGGCAGGTCGAGGAAGTCCGGGTGGCCCTGGCGGATCTGGATGGCGGTGAGTCCGTTGGGTGGCATGTCGCCTCTTCACGAGCGCGGAGGTGCACCCCAAGCATATTCTGCCCGCGCCCTCATGCGCGCCCTCCCCTCGTCCCTCGCCCTCCTGCTCTGTCTCGTGTCCACCGGAACGCTCGCCCAGCCGGCCACCCTGCTGCGCCCGGCCCGCGTCTTCGACGGCACCACCGCCCAGCCACACACGGGGTGGGTGGTGCTCGTGCGCGGAGACCGCATCGCCGCCGTGGGGCCCGCGGCCAAGGTGACGCCTCCAGAGGGCACGGAGGTCATCGACCTGCCGGACACCACGCTCCTGCCCGGCCTCATCGAGGGCCACTCGCACCTGTTCCTCCACCCGTATGACGAGGCGAACTGGAACGATCAGGTGCTCAAGGAGTCCCTGGCGCTGCGTGTGGCCCGGGCCACCAACCACGCTCGCGCCACGCTGATGGCGGGCTTCACCACGGTGAGGGACCTGGGCACCGAGGGCGCCTCGGACGCGGACGTGGGGCTCAAGCAGGCCATCGACCAGGGCATCATCCCCGGCCCCCGGATGCGGGTGGCGACGCTCGCCCTGGTGGCCACCGGCAGCTATGGCCCCAAGGGCTTCGCCGCCGAGTGGCACGTGCCCCAGGGCGCGGAGGAGGCCGACGGCGTGGACGGGCTCATCCGCGCCGTCCGGGGGCAGATCGGCCGGGGCGCGGACTGGATCAAGGTCTACGGCGACTACCGCTGGGGCCCTCGCGGCGAGGCGCGCCCCACGTACTCCGAGGAGGAGCTGCGGCTCATCGTGGAGACGGCGCGCGGCAGCGGACGTCCGGTGGTGGTGCACGCCGCCACGCCCGAGGGCATCCGGCGCGCGGTGATGGCCGGCGCGGAGACCATCGAGCACGGCGATGACGCGACGCCGGAGGTGCTCAAGCTCATGGCGCAGCGTGGCGTGGTGCTCTGCCCCACCCTCTCCGCGCGGGACGCCCTCGTGCGGTACGGCGGCTGGAAGAAGGGCACCAGCCCGGAGCCGGAGTCCCTGCGCAAGAAGCGAGAGACGTTCCGCGCCGCGCTGGCCGCGGGCGTGACGATCTGCAACGGGAGCGACGTAGGCGTCTTCGCCCACGGGGACAACGCGCGCGAGCTGGAGCTGATGGTGGAGTCCGGCATGGCCCCCGTGCAGGCGCTGCGGGCCGCCACCTCCGTCAACGCGCGCATGATGCACCTGGAGGAGCAGCTCGGGCACGTGAAGGAAGGGCTGCTGGCGGATCTCGTCGCGGTGCGCGGCGATCCCACCCGGGACATCTCCGCCCTGCGTCAGGTGCGCCTGGTGATGAAGGGTGGCAAGGTGTATCGCCGCGAACCTTGATCTGGGAGACGCTCATGGAACCTCTGGAGAAGGCACTCGAAGAGCTGGAGGCGAGCACCCTGGAGGAGCTGCTCGCGCGGCTGGCCGAGCAGCAGTCCCCGCGGGCCAGGGGTGAGCCCGTGCGGCCGCCGCGGGTCACCCTGCACCTGCGCAGCGGCAGGGACGTGCACGGCGTGCTGCTGGAACAGCGGGACGATCGCCGGGGTGGGAAGACGGTGGTGCTCCAGGCGCAGAGCGCGGACGCCCGGCGGCTCGAGCCGGATGCCCTCTTCGTCCGGCTGGAGGCCATCGAGGCCATCACGGTGCATGACCTGCCCACCATGGCCCAGCTCCCCAAGGGGGAGCCTCCCCCTCCGACGCGGCTCGAGCTGAGGCGGAAGCTCACCGAGCGGCAGGCCTCGCTCGCCGCGACCCTGGGCACTCCGCTGGAGCTGGAGGTGGACTGGGAGCAGCACGAGTCCCCCGAGGCCCTGGCGGCCCTCGACGCGCTGGGCACCCGGGCCTTCGCCGTGCTGGAGGAGCTGAGCCGGGAGCTGCTGGGCCTGGAGTCGCTGCGCACGAAGGTCCGCAAGGTGCGCCTGTCCGTGGGCTCGGCTGCCCAGGCGCGCCTGGAGCAACAGACCCTGCACCTCGTGACGCTCCAGGCGGTGCTGGGGTGGCAGTCCAAGGAGGACCTGCAGAAAGCCATCGAGAAGCTGCTCTAAGCTGTCCCCCCGATGCGTCCGACTCCAGGCCTCCGTCTCCCGCTCGCCGTGTTCACGATGCTCGCCGTGTGCGGGCTCGCGCTCGCGCCGCGTGCGTCCGCGCAGACGCCCCCGCCCGAGCGTGCGCTCCGCGTCCTCTTCATCGGCAACAGCTACACGTACAACAACAACCTGCCGGCGATGCTGGAGGGACTGGCCGCATCGGCCACCCCGCCCCTGCGCATCCAGACGCGCGCCATCGCCCGCCCCGGCGTGCGCCTGCAGCAGCATTGGGATCGCGGCGAGGCGCTCGCGGCGCTCCGGGAGGGCCGCTGGGACTACGTGGTGCTCCAGGAGCAGAGCACGCTGGGCCTGCTGCTCATCGAGGGCCGCCACGAGGTGAATGATCCGGAGCTGGCCTTCCACCCCTACGCCCGGCGCTTCGTCGAGGAGGCGCGGAAGGTGGGCGCCCAGCCGCTCTTCCTGCTCACCTGGGCCCGGCGGGACACGCCCGAGTCCCAGGCCCGGCTGACGCAGGCCTATATGTCCGTGGCCCGCGAGCTGGGAGCGCCCATCATCCCCGCGGGGCTCGCCTGGGCCCGCGTGCGGCAGGAGGATCCGAGCGGGGTGCTGTACCACCAGGACGGCAGCCACCCGTCCCCCGCGGGCACCTACCTCACGGCCTCCGCCCTCTATGCGACGCTGACGGGCCAGTCCCCGGTGGGCCTCGCCACCGTCCTCACCGGGCACCCGATGCCCGAGGGCGTGCTCAACCCCGCCAGGACGGTGACGCTGGCCTCGCTCGCGCCCGAGCAGGCCGAGCGCCTCCAGCGCGTGGCCTGGAGCACCTACGAGGAGCTGCGCCAGACTGGTGGCTATGTGGAGGTGCAGCCCCCCGCGTTCGCGCTGCCCACGCTCCCGGAAGGCCAGCCCCTGGAGCTGCCCGCCCTGCTCGGCACGTGGCAGGGGGAGATGCGCTTCTACTCCCAGGAGGCGGGCCAGTCCCCCGCCACGCTCTTCCTCACCCTGAAGCAGGCGGGGGCCCACCCGGGCGGCACCGTGCGGATCGTCTTCGCCAACGGCCAGAAGCAGGGGCCCTTCTCGCTCGAGGCGCTCACGCTGGAGCCCTCCCGGCTGCGCTTCTCCACCCCGCTGCTGAGCAAGGGCCAGGGCAAGGTGGAGCACGAGGCGGTGCTCACGCCAGAGGGCCTGGTCGGCATGGCTCGCTACGAGAACCCACGCAACCACGATCGGTACGTGGGGACGTGGAAGCTCCATCGCCCCGAGCCCCCCGCGAGCACCGTGGAAGTCCCGCCAGCGCCCCGCGAGCCACCCCCGGCTCCGCATGCTCCCACCGGGCCCTGAGCCTCCGGGCCCGAGGGGCCTGGCTCACCACCGCGCGCGGGAGCCGAGACCGAAGGTCAGGAACCGCTGGACGGACTCGAACTCGTCGCGGGCGACCTGGAAGTGGTAGCGCACATCGACGACGACAGGCACCTGCGCCAAGAGGTTCAGCTCCACCTCGCCTCCCGCCGCCGCTCCGACATGGCCCGTCTGGTTGTCGGTGAGGCCCAGCCACAGCAGCGCCGAGGTCCGGGTCGGGCCGATCTCCACGCCCCCTCGGATCAGCCCCCCGAGCTGGAAGAGGCTGTGCTCGCTCTGGAACACCGGCCCCTCGGCTGGAACGAACGTCTCGCTGCCGACGTTGCTGTACCAGGCCACCTCCGGGCCCACCGCGAGGTACGGGCCGAGCAGCGCGAGCAGGTGGAGCCGACCTCCCCAGCCATTCGTGGCACCGGAGGAGCCCAGGTTCCGCGCATAGCCCAGCTGCAGCCCCACCTCTCCGACAGGCCCATCGCCGGAGAACCAGCCCTGGAGCGCGTCGTCCTCGGGCTCCCGCAGGCGCAGCGCCAGGGGACCGTCTTCCTTCTCGTAGATCGTGGACCACCGGGGCACCGCCAGCCCCACCACCGCGCCGATTCCCGCCCCGATCGCGCCACCGATGAGCGCTCCCACGCCCCCGCAGGCAAGCCCGGTGTCATCGCCTCCCTCGGCGAACGCGACGCAGAGCAGCGCCAGCAGCAGGCCACCGGAGACAGCTCCCGCGCCGCCCCCCACCAGCGCTCCATGTCCCGGCGCGCGCTTGCGCGTCTCCAGCTCCTGCACATCCCTCAGCAGGATGGTCAGCACCTGCTCGGGCGAGGCCTGGAGCGAGAGCGCGCCGGGCATGAGGCTCACCAGCTCCCCTGACGCCGTCTGCCCCTGCGTCGTCTCCACGCGCAACCGCTCTCCGGGCTTGACCACGAGCGCGCGGCCCGTGCCGGTGCTCTGCACGGAGGCAGGAGGTGGCTCGGGCTCCTCGGGAGCCTCCACCAGCGGAGGCGCTGTCTGCGGTGGCGGAGGAGGAGGCGGCGGGAGGTTCTCGGGAGCCACCTGTGCCCACGCGGCCGGGGCCGCTACCAGGAGGAAGAGGAGCAGGCAGTTGCGCACGGGAATTCCTCCGAGACAGCGTCGACTCACGCCAGACGCTGGGGCTGGACCTTCTCCAGCAGGAACTCGACGTCCGCGCGGCGGCAGAGATCCGTCCCCTGGGACAGGAGCGCGGCGGTCCCCGAGGCGATGCCCCACCGGAAGGCCTCCTCGGGCAACAGGCCGCGCGCGAGCCCCAGCGTCATGCCTCCCACGAAGCTGTCCCCCGCGCCCACGGAGCTGTGCGTCTCCACGGGCGGAGGGATGGCCCGGAACTGGCCCTGCTTCGTCGTCAGCAGGGCGCCGTCGGCCCCCATGGAGACCACGAGCAGCTCGGCGCACCCCCGGCCCAGGAAGTCCCGGGCGGCCGCGGCCAGGGCGGAGGGCTCATCCACCTGGGCCCCCATCATGTCCCGGAACTCCTTGCGGTTGGGCTTGGCGAAGAACACGCCCTCCTCCAGCGCCGCGCGCAGCGGCGGACCGGAGGTGTCGAGCACCAGCCGCGCGTTCTGCTTGCGCGCCGCCCGCGCCACCCGGGCATAGAAGTCCACGGGGACGCCCGGCGCCAGACTGCCGCTGGCGACGATGTACTCGGCGTCCGCGGCCACGGTGAAGAGCGCGTCCAGGCACGCCTGCCACTCCTTCTCGGAGAGCGTGGGCCCCGGCATGATGAAGCGGAACTCGCGCTTGCCGTTGCGCTCGGCCACCGTGAAGTTCTCGCGGGTGTGGCCCGAGATGGCGATGGGCCAGCGCCGCAGGCCCTTCTGCTCCAGCAGCTGCTCCAGCAGCTCTCCGGTGGGCCCGCCCCTCGGGTAGAGCGCGAGCGACTCTCCGCCCAGCTCGCGGATGACGCGCGCGACGTTGAGCCCTCCGCCTCCTGGATCCCTTCGCTCCGGGTCGCACCGGAGCTTGTGCTCGGGAGTCACCACATCCACGGTGGTGGCCAGATCGATCGTCGGGTTGATGGTCATCGTCACGATGGGCTTCATGACTGAACGTTCCTCCCTGGAAGTCAGGGTGTATCTGGATGCGGCCCGACGTTCCACCCCCAACGGACGCGTGCGCGCGGCCCTCCCTCGTTGACGCGATCGGGCGCGGAGGCTAGAGCGAGGCAGCCGTGGCCCCCCCTCCTCCCGCCAGCCCTCCCGTGGACCTGACGCCTCTCGTCTGGGTCGTGGACGACAGTCCCACCGAGATCGAGGCCATCCGCCGCTCCCTGTCGAGCGCCTGCCGGGTGGAGGTGTTCTCCAACGGGGAGGCCATGCTCGAGGCGCTGCACCAGCACGGCCCGCCGGACGTGCTCGTCCTGGACTGGCAGATGCCGGGCCTGTCCGGGCTCGAGGTGTGCCGCTATCTGCGCGGCACTCCCTCCACGGCGATGCTCCCCGTGCTCATCCTCACCGGGCACGCCCGGCCCGAGGACGTGGAGGAGGCGCTGCTGGCGGGCGCCAACGACTACGTCCTCAAGCCCTTCCAGCCGGCGGAGCTGCTGGCGCGCGTCCACGCCCTCTCGCGCTGGGAGCTGCAGCGCAAGCGCGTCCTGGCGGATGAGCGTGCCCGGCGTGTGCTCGCGGAGGGCTCGCTCACGGAGGTCCAGGCGGCCGAGGCCCGGGCCCGCCGGAGCGAGCAGCGCTATCTGCTCGCCGCCCGCGCCACGCGGGATGTCATCTGGGAGTGGAACACGGAGACGGACGAGGTAGAGCGGAGCATCTCGCTGCCCGCCTACCTGGGTTACCCGGACACGGGGCAGACGGGCGACACCCAGTGGTGGAAGGAGCACCTCCACCCCGAGGACCGGGAGCGCGTGGTGAGCGGCATCCGTGCGGCCATCGCGGGCACGGCGCAGGACTGGCAGGAGGAGTACCGCCTGCGGCGCGCGGATGGGACGTGGGTGTTCATCGTGGACCGGTGCCACATCGTCCGGGACGAGGAGGGCCGGGCCAGCCAGGTGGTGGGGGCGCTGCAGGACGTCACCGAGCGCAAGCGCCTGGAGGCCGAGGCGCGCCAGCGCGCCGAGTTCGAGCGGCAGCTCATCGGCATCGTCAGCCACGATCTGCGCAACCCGCTGAACGCCATCACCCTGGCGGCCACGGCCATCCTCCGCAGCGAGGAGCTGGAGGAGCGGCAGCGGCGCAACGCCGTCCGTGTCCTCACGGCGGCCGATCGCGCCACGCGGATGATCCGGGATCTGCTGGACTTCACCCAGGCCCGGCAGGGCGGCGGCATCCCGCTGAACCGCCAGCCCATGGATCTGCACGAGCTGGTCCACACGGTGGTGGACGAGCTGCAGGTCATCCACTCGGACCGCACCATCCACGTGGAGCAGGCGGGAGATGGGAAGGGCGAGTGGGATCCGGACCGGCTGATGCAGGTCATCGGCAACCTGATGGGCAACGCGCTCCAGTACAGCCCTCCGAACACGCCGGTGAAGGTGACGACGCGGGGCGAGGTGGACGCGGTGGTGCTGGAGGTCCACAACAGCGGGGACCCCATCGAGCCGGACGTGCTCCCGCGCATCTTCGAGCCGATGGAGCGAGGCAGCCACCTCCAGGCGGTCCGCGCCGGGAGGAGCATCGGCCTGGGGCTCTTCATCGTCCGGCACATCGTACTGGCGCACGGGGGCCGGGTGAGCGCCCGCTCCCTGGCGGACGAAGGCACCACCTTCACCGTGCTGCTGCCCCGGCATCCCTGAGCACCGGCCCACGGCCCTGTCGGTCCCGGGGAGCGGGTGGGCTACGATCCGTCCGCTCATGCTCACCTCCACGCGTCGCCCCGGGTCCGCTGTCCTTCTCTCCGCCCTGCTCGTCCCGCTGTGCCTTCTGTCCCTCGCCTGCCCCGACGAGACGCCAACGCCGATCGATCCTCCGCTCGCGGGGGAGGATCCGACCGCCGTCCATGGAAAGCGCATCATCCACCGCCGCCTGGAGACGGGGGATGTCAGCACCGCGGACACCACGGAGGTGAGGTCCACGCTGGAGGTGCTCGTGCCCACGGGAGACACCTTCGAGACGCGCCCCGCCATCTCCGTGGACACCGACACCTTCAAGTTCGCGAACGTCCCGGAGGGCCCGTACTACCTGAAGCGGGGGACGAGCGCCTACGTCATCACCTCGCATCGCCAGCTCAACCTCGACGAGCACCTGCTGGGCCGCGAGGGCGTCGTCACCGTGCCCGCGGCCATCCCCGTCACCCTGAGCGTGGATGGGCTGGCGCCCATGGATGCCTACCAGGAGCTCGACATGGTGGCCCCGAACGCGGGCGCGGCGGGGGTGCTCCACATGGACACGCCCCCTCAGCCGGGAGCGACCTCGCTCTCCGCGGCGGGAGCGACGTACCGCTCGGCCTTCGGGCGCCAGGAAGTCGTCGATGCGACGAAGGGGGACAGGCTCTACCTCCTCCAGAAGCTCCGCCGCTCGGCGGGGGACTTCAACTACTTCGCGACGGCTCGGGGGCTGACGCTGACGCGCGTGAGCTTCCGCCCGGATGAGCAGGCCACGCCGATGGACGGGACCTTCGCCGCCCTCCCTCCGCGTCCACTCACGCTCGACTGGCGGCGCTCGAGCTTCGAGGCGCACCGGGCCTCGGTGCACCCGCTGGCGGTGTCGCTGCCCGAGACGTCCGTGCGCCACAGCTTCATCCTGGCTCCAGCGGTGGGCGGCATCTCCGAGGGCGTGGTGGGCTATGCGGGTGAACTGCTCTCGGGCAACATCCCGGCCGCCAGCCAGGACGTGACGCTCGCGCTGGAGTACGGCAACCCCTATCCGCCCACTTGGGGCGTGGTGGCCAGCGTGGTCCACCGCTACCAGGTCCCGGTGCGGCTGCCGGCGCAGGGGGCCATGGGCACGATCGGCGTGTCCTTGGAGGACCAGGCCGAGCTGAGCGCCTTCTCCTCGCAGCCCGTGCAGGCGCGGCTCTCGCCCCCCTCCCGGCTCCAGGTGGATGGCGCCGACGCGCAGGCGGACCGGACGCTGGCCTCCCTCACGCCCGTCTTCACCTGGGAGCCGCCCACGCTGGGCACGGCGGACGTCTACGAGCTGCGCATCTTCCGCCTGTACACCACCACGAGCGCCCCGGACGTGGCACGCGCGGAGACGGTGGCCACGTTCCTCACGGCGCGGCGACAGGTGCGGGTCCCGCCAGGCGTGCTCCAGGCCAAGCAGTCCTACGTGGTGCGGATCGCCGCCCTGCGGACCCCGGGTGTGGACCTCACGCGAGCGCCCTACCGCATGGACTCGCTGGTCGACACCTCGCTGGCCGAGGCGCTCACCAGCGTGCTGACCACGCCCTGAGCTCCCCTCGGACTTCCGGGCAACTGGTCCGACAAGCAGACCAGTCCGGCCAGCGCGCGCTCAGCTCATCAGCCGTTGGAGGCTGAGGTCCAGGCGGCTGCGTACCAGGCCGAGCAGGCTCTCCACCTCGGGGCCGGCGAGCTTCAGCCGGGAGGCCAGGTCCTCGCGCGTGAGCTCCAGCAGCCGCTCGCGGGCCTGGGCCACCCGGCGGGCCACGCCCGAGCGGGACTCGCGGTACATCGCCGAGAGCCGGTCCATCGTGAGCCCATGGAGGTGGTGCAGCCGCAGCAGGGCCCGATCCCGCTCCGGCAGCGCCGCCAGCGCCTTGCGCAGCGCCTCGGCGAGCGCCTGACGCGAGTCCTCCCGGAGCAGCGTACGCTCCGGATCGTTCGCGGACAGCATCCTCGCGAGCACCTCGGGAGGCTCATCGAAGAGCACCTGCCGCCCCTCCTTGTTCGCCAGCTCGCCGACGATCCGCGCGGCGATGATGCGCACCCACGCCAGCAGCGGCCCCCGGCCCGAGTAGTCGGCGATGCGAGGCGGCGCGTCCCCGCGCCCCAGCAGCAGGCGCTGGCGGACCTCCTGCAGCACCTCATCCACGGTGGACTCCGGGAGCTGGCCCAGCCGGGAGGGCACCCGCTGGAGGATGTGCTGCTCGAAGGCATGCAGCCCCAGCGGCTCTCCCTCGGCGCAGGCACACGCCAGGAACAGGTCCGCGCCGTGAAGCTGCCGCAGCCCTGCCTCCAGGTCCTCCGGCAGGTGCCGCGCCAGGTGCCGTACGAAGCGCTCCGGCCCGAGCGGAACGGACGGCCACCGGTCCTGGCCCCCCGCGTAGTGCTCGCGCAGCAGCGCCTCCAGCCCCGCCACCTGCTCCAGCGCGGCGCCTCGCTCCCGGGGCGCATGGGCCCGCAGCAGCGCGGAGAGAGAGCCCGGGTCCCGTGTCTCGCTCATGGTGCCTCCACCCGCTGCCGCCAGGCCATCACCTGCCGCAGCTCCACGCGGGCCCGGATGCCCAGGCCCTCCATCCGTGTCCGGGCCTCCTCGGCCAGGGCGACGGCTCGCGCTCTCTCGGCGGCCGAGCGCTGCTCCCCGAGCGCCCGGGCCAGCAGGAAGGTGGCCCACGCCTCATCGAGCGGATCCCTGGGGGCGATCCTGTGGAGCCGCCGGGCCCGCTCGAGCAGCGGCACGGCCTGCGCCGGTGCGCCCAGGGCCAGGTGCCCCTCCGCGAGGCAGGCCAGATCCAGCGCGACATCCGGAGCCTCCGCGCCCTGCACCCGCTCATCCAGCGCCAGGGCCCGCTGGCAGTGCTCGAGCGCCTTGCGCGGCGCTCCCGAGGCCAGCTCGACCCGCGCCAGGGGACGCAGCGCGTTGGTGGCCGAGGAGCCATCAGGCCCTCCCTCCTTCTCCCAGAGCTGCAGGGCGCGCGTGAGAGCCCTCCGCGCCTCGACGTAGCGCCCCGCCCGCAGGTGGACCGACCCCAGGTAGGTCAGCGGCGCGGAGGCGCGAGCCGTGTCCGGCCCCAGCGCCCGCTGGACGCGCGCCAGGGCCTGCTCGTGGTAGGCGCACGCCTCGTCCAGCCGCTGCGAGTCGAAGGCGACCATTCCCAGCTCGGTGAGCGCGCTGGCCGTGTTGGGGTGATCCGGCCCCTTGCCGCGCTCGAAGATGGCCAGGGCCCGCTCGAGGTCCTGCCGCGCCTCGTCCAGGTGGCCCATGGTCCGCAGCACCGAGGCGAGGTTGGTGAGCGGCGCGGCGAAGCTGGGGTGGTCCGGCTCGCGGGAGGCCTCCAGCAGCGCCAGGGAGCGGCGCCAGGTGGCAATGGCCTCCTCCCGCCGGCCGAGCGCCAGCAGCTCGATGGCGATGTTGTTGAGGTTGAGCGCCAGCGCGGGGTGCTCGAGGCCCCAGGTGCGCTCGCGCAGTCTCAAGGCCTGCTGGTACAGCTCCAGCGCCTCCGCCGGGCGGCTCTGCCGGGTACGGACGCGCCCCAGCCCGACGAGGAAGTAGGAGGCGCGCAGGCTGTCCGCGCCGTACGTCTTCCGAGCGAGCTCCAGGCCGTGAGAGAACGCCGCGTCGGCCTGCTCCAGCTTTCCCTGCACCATGAGGAGCCCGCCCATCCGCAGGTGCAGCTCCGTGGAGATGCGCGGGAAGCGCTCCCGGCCCAGCCGCGCCACCTCGGCCTGGGCGTGCAGGACGATGCGATCCACCTCGCCCGCGCGGGCCATCTGATCCCCCACCACCCAGATGAGGAAGATCCACGCGCGCGCGGCCGCCTCGTCGTCCCGCCCGGCCTCGGCGGCCCACACGGCCTTGTAGAGGCTCTCCTCGGCCTCCTTGAGCTGACCGGAGAGCGCGTGGAGCTGGCCATGGAGCACGCGCACCTCCGCCTCGAGCGGGCGGTAGTCCACCCCCTGGATCTCCTGGAGGAGCCCCGTCGTCACCGCGAGCCCCTCGGAGTACCGGCCCGCCTCCATGCGGGCCTGGGCCTCGGAGAGCCTGCGCCGCGCCGCATCCACCCGAGGGCGGAGGGCATCCGGCGGCTGCGGACGGGTGGAGAGCGCCGGGGCCTCCTTGCAGCCCTCGAGCCCCTCGAGCGAGGACAGCATCTGCTGCGCGTGCTGGACCATCTGCCTGTCCGCCTTCTCCAGCAGCTCGGTGACGGCCGCGAGCTGCCACAGCCGGGCATCGAGGCACGCGACCGTCTGCCACGCGGTGTCCGAGGTGTGCTCCTCCACCGCCAGACAGGCCTCGGTGCGCAGCGTGCGCCACAGGGAGGCCTGGGCCTCCAGCTCCGAGGAGAGCTTCTCCCAGGCGGGGACCGCATAGGGCTTGCCCGTGGCGAGGAAGGCCGCATGCACGCGCTCGCGGCGCTCGGGGCTCCAGGCCGCGGCGACCTTGTCCGCCTCCTGCGCGCAGCGCACCTCATGCCGGTGGGACACCACGTAGTCCACGGTGACGCCCGCAAGGCCCACGGCAAGGACGGAGGCGACCAGCCACGTGCGGACGCGCACGGTGCGCGGAGTGAGCGCCGCCAGCAGCGCCTCCATGGAGGGGAAGCGCTCCTCGGCCCGGGTCCGCAGGCCCCGGAGCACGGCTCGCCGCACCCGAGCGGGGACCTTCGCCTCGCGAGCGGGCGCTCGCACCCGTCCCTCCTCGATGGCCCGCCCCAGCTCCTCCAGGGTGCGGCCGTCGAAGGGCCGCACGCCATACAGGGCCTCATAGAGGGCCACGCAGAAGCTGAACTGGTCCGAGAGCGCGTCCGCCCCCTCGCCCCGGAGCTGCTCCGGAGCCATGTAGACCGGCGTCCCCACCAGCACACCGCTCCGCGTGAGCGGGGCGGTGTCGTGCCCCAGCAAGGAAGCCGGGAGCACGCCCATGGCGCCAGGGAGGCCCGTGCGGTTCGAGGGACGGGCCAGCCCGAAGTCCGTCACCCGCGCCCGGCCATCTCGCCCCACGAGGACGTTGGCGGGCTTGAAGTCGCGATGCACCAGGCCCGCGGCATGCGCGGCGGACAGCCCCCGCCCGGCGTCCTGGAAGACGCGCAGCACCTCGCGCCAGGGGCGCGCCTCCTTCATCCAGTCCGCCAGCGTGGTGCCCTCCACCAGCTCCAGGGCCAGGAAGACGCTGTCCCCGCACGGGCCCACGTCATGCACGGCGACGACGTTGGGGTGGGAGAGCCGGGCCAGCGACTGCGCCTCTCGGAGCAACCGCCGACGCAGCTCCTCCAGCTGGCGGCCCTCGGGGCGCAGCAGCTTGAGCGCCACCTGGCGATCCAGCTCCGGATCATACGCCGCGTACACCACCCCCATGGCCCCATCGCCGATGCGCTCGAGCACCACGTAGCGAGAGACGGTGGCGCCTCGGGCCAGGAAGCTCCCCGCGTCGGCCTCCCCGGACGTGACGCTCGACGCCGGCCCGGAGTCCTCCCCCGCGGCCAGCACCCGCTGACAGTCGGCGCAGCCCTCCACGTGGGAGAGCACCTGCGCCCTCCGCTCCTCCTGAAGGCCGCCCACGAGCAGGTGGCTCAGCGTCGTTTCGTCGGGGCAGCCCATGCCGGCACCCAAGCTAACAGGACCCCTTTTTTCTCACGAATCGGCATTTACAGGGAAATTCTCATTTTCCCCAGATGGCGCTCAACCCACTGTAACTCCAGGCTTTTTTCAGCCCCGAGCCACGAGGGGGAGCGCTTTTCTCACTTTCTGGGGCCAACGGCGGAGTCGGCCGGCAGGAAGGGGCGCGAGCCGGCTCACATCGTGGAGCCGAACCCGGTCGAGCCCCGCGAGGCGGCACTGCCCGGCAGGGCCTCCAGCATGGACAACAGCCGCTGGATGTCGAGGGGCTTGTCCACGCAGGGGTTGCGCGCGGTGCTCAGGAAGGCGCGCGTCTCCTCCGTGAAGGCTCCGCCCGTCATGAAGATGACCCGCTGGGCCTGCTCAGGCGCCAGCCGCTCCAGCTCGTGATGGAACTGGGCACCGCTCATCTCCGGCATCATCAGATCGCAGAGGATGGCGTCGAAGCGGCGGCCCGAGGTGATGTGCGCCAGGGCATCCTGGGCCCGGTCGAACGTGATGACCTGGTGCCGCGCGCTCAGCAGCCGGCGCAGGGCCTTGCCTACCGCCGCCTCGTCATCGAGCACGAGCACCCCCAGCCCCTGCCGGGAGGACTTCGCCTTCACCTCGGGAGTGACTTCCTGCTCCCGGGCCACGCGCAGGTGGATCCAGAACGTGCTGCCCTGTCCGGGCTCGCTGTCCACGCCGATGCTGCCGTCCATCTCGTTGATGAGGCGACGGCAGATGGACAGCCCCAGCCCGGTGCCCACCCCCACCGGCTTCGTGGTGAAGAAGGGCTCGAAGATGCGCTCGCGCAGCTCCGGCGGCACGCCCGGACCGGTGTCGCGGATCTCCACCCGCACCAGCTCGCCGAGCCGCCGCGTCACCACCCGGATCTCATGCGAGTCCCGCTGGCCCTCGGGGATGGCCTGGGCCGCGTTGATGATGAGGTTGAGGAAGACCTGCCCCAGCCGCGCCTCGCCGCCGTGGACGGGCGGAAGGTCCCCGTAGTCCTTCACGAGCCGGGCCCGGTGGAACAGCTGGTTGTGCGCCATGCGCAGGGCCGAGTCCATCACCCGGTGCACGTCCGTCGGGCCGAAGTGCTGCCCCTCGGGGCGGGAGAAGATCTTGATGTCGCGGATGATGTCGCGGATGAGCCCCGCGCACGAGAACGCCTCGCGCAGCGCCTGCACCGACTCCTTGGAGCCGCCCGACTCCTGGACGTCCGTCAGGCTGAACTCCAGGTTCATCATCACCGAGGCGAGCGGGTTGTTGAGCTCGTGCGCCACGCTGGCGGCGAGCATGCCCAACGAGGCCAGCCGATCCGACAGCATCAGCTGCTCCTGCATCTTGCGGCGCTCGGCGCGCACCTCGGCCTCGCGCAGCTCGCGAGCCACGGCCGGCCCCAGTCGCCCCAGCCGATCCTTGAGCACGAAGTCGTGGACGCCCGCCTTCATGGCGGCCACCGCCACGTCCTCGCCGATCTTCCCCGACACGATGAGGAAGGGCACATCCAGCCCGCGCTGGCGCACCAGGGCGAACGCGCTCAGGCCGTCGAAGTGGGGCAGCGCATAGTCCGCGATGACGACATCCCAGGTCCCCGCGCTCAGCGCGCGCTCCATCTCCTCGCGCGTCTCGACACGGGTGTGGGAGACCTCGTAGCCACTGCGGCGCAGCTCGCGCAGCAGCAGCATGGCATCGTCCTCGGAGTCCTCCACGAGGAGCAGCCGCAGGCGCTGGGTGCTCATCCCTCACCTCCAGGGCGGGGCTCCAGGGGAGCGGTGGAGACGACGGACGGGGGGAGCTCGTTCAGGGTGAAGAAGAAGCAGGCCCCCTGGTCGGGCTGGCCCTCGCCCCAGATGCGCCCGCCATGGCGGCGGATGATCCGGTGCGCCGTGGCGAGCCCCACGCCGCTGCCCTCGAACTCCGACTGCGCGTGCAGCCGCTGAAAGACTCCGAACAGCTTGTGTTTGTACTCCATCTCGAAACCGGCGCCGTTGTCCTTCACGAAGTAGGTGCGCACCCCTTGTGTCTGCGTCGCGCCGAACTCGATCTCGGCCAGGGGACGCTTGCGCGTGAACTTCCACGCGTTGCCCAGCAGGTTCTCCACCAGGGAGCGCAGCAGCTGCGGGTCGCCCTGGTCCACCAGCCCCGCCTGGAGGGTGAAGCGCGCCTGGCGGTCCGGGTGCTGGGCCCGCAGCTGCTCCGAGACCGCCCGCGCCAGGGCCGACAGATCGCACTGGCTGGCCACCAGCGTCGTGCGGTTCACCTTCGAGAGCGCCAGGATGCCGTCGATGAGCGCGGACATGCGCTGGGCTCCACCGTGGATGCGCTTCAGGTAGTCCAGCCCCATCTCATCCAGGCGGTCGGCGCAGTCCTCCCTCAGCGCGTCGCTGAAGCTGGTGATGGCGCGCAGCGGGGCGCGCAAGTCATGCGCCACGGAGTACGCGAAGGCCTCCAGCTCCCGGTTGGACGCCTCGAGCTGGGCGGTGCGCTCGACGATGCGCCGCTCGACCTCCTCGTTGAGCTTGCGGCGCTTCTCCTCCTCGCTCCGCGCGGCCTTGCCCGTGTCCTTCACGAGCAGCAGGCCACCCATGATGGCGCCCCGCTCATCGCGCAGCGGGAGACCATCGCAGCGGACATGCCTGCCTTGCGGCACCCTCTCGTCGCGGACGAACAGCTCCACACCCCGGATCTCCTCTCCCTTCAACGCCCCCCAGACAGGCAGCTGGTCCGCGGGAAAGGGCGTCTGCTCATCCGGGAAGAAGACCCCATGGGTAGTCCCCCCAACGCCGAAGAACGGCTCGGCCGGAGGGCTGGAATGGATGAGCGCGCCCCTGGCGTCGACGAGGGCCACGCCTTCGGAGAGGTGCGCGAGGATGGACCGGACGAGGTGCTGGGGCCCGGACTGCAAGAGTCCTTCCGCGAGCGGACCTGCATGGAGGGCGGAAGGCACGGTGGGATCGGGACTGTGATTCGAGTGTGGCATGACCCACCAGGGAGCCGAGGGCGCCTTCAAATATACGCGAGTCCGCGCTCGACTGTCATCGGTTCGACGCTTGGAAAGTGCCGCACTCGCTTAGGAAATTCCGATACTTTGGTCCCTGGCTGAGGCGCTCGGGGGCGATGCGATGTCAAAAGCCACCCACATCCATCGCCCTGCCGCTGGGAAGCGCTGCCGAGCATTTCCGATAAGAGTACCCGCCCAGGCAGGCGCCGGTTCCCCATCCAGGACACCTTGCATGTTGGACTCCTCTCGACGAACGGGCTGTGGCTCTCTCGGGCGCTTGGTGGGGGTGCTCGCGCTGCTGCTCGCGGGGGGCTGCGCTCCGCTCAGCGGGTCTGACGAGCCCCTCCCGGACGTGCTCCCCCCCTCGCCCCCCGGCCTCCGGGGCGTGGAGGACTGGGAGCAGCGCTTCCTGGAGCAGTGGGACTTCGAGCACCACTCGAGCTTCCTGCCCGCGAGCACCTCGGGTGACAGCTGGCAGCTCTATACACTCGCCTACGGAATCGATGGCAACACCGCCATGTATCGGGCCACGGGGAAGATCCAATACCTCGACCGGGCCCTGCTCTACGTCGACAATGTGATTGACACGGCCCGGGACTCCTGGTCGCTGCCCGACAGCCACTTCCGGGATGCGTATCGCGGCTGGGCCTCCCAGCACCCGGAGACGCTGGGAGACGAAGTCGCGCTGACCGAGAGCTATTGCTGGCGCTACGTGACGCGTCTGCTACGGGTCATCCGTGAGCGGCCCGCGCTCTACGGGCACACGCGCTACCGCAAAGCCTATCATCGAATCCTGGAGTTCACGGAGAAGTATATCTTTGACAAGTGGTTCAGTCGCGGTGCAAGCAGTTACATCTACCGCGAGAACACACACATGGCCTCGCACTGGGCCTATATCGCGATGAACCTGTCCCTGATGAGCTCGGACCCAACCCGTCAGGTTCGGTACCAGGAAGTCTTCCACGCCATCAACTGGCACCTGCCCAACCACGGCTCGTCCCTGCGCGAGCAGCTGAGGCCCCACCCGGCCCACGCGGAGGCCGTCTTCTGGGACGACGCCTGGGGCTCCCGCTCCCGCCCGGGCCAGGACGTGTCCCACGGCAACGGCGTGGTGGCCTTCATCACCGAGGCCCGTGACGCGGGCATGGAGTGGGAGGACCCGGACGTGCGCGCGCTCGCCGTGACGCTCGACTCCGTCATCTGGCCCTCGGCCAGACGCTACGCTGAATACGTCGATGGCTCGGGAGACGGGAATGGCTGGTTCAACGACGGATTCATGAAACTCGGTCGCTACAACGTCGAGCTCCAGCGCCGCCTCGAGACACACCTCGTCGGCCAGAACACGCAGTTCTACGGAAATGCCGCACTCAACGTGCGCATCCTCTCCGAACAACCCACACCCTGAGTGGCAAACCGCACACGGCGCACGCGTTCCACGGAAAATGAAAGATTGCTGTTTCTTTCACACCCGCGCTGAACGGGAATGAAGCATGAGAAGTGATACAGCGAGTCAGTCGGACCGAAGGTACAATCTAGGCACTCCCCTCCGGCGGCTCGTTTTTTCTCATGAATTATCCTCCTTTTTTTCCCCTCTCGCTCGAGCAGGAACGCATGTGGTTCCTCTCGAAGCTCCACGGGGCCGCCCCCGCCTTCCACGAGCGTGCGGGCGCCTGGCTCGATGGACCGCTCGACGTGAGCGTGTTGCAACAAACCCTCGCGGATGTCGCAAAGCGACACGAGATACTTCGTACAACCTTTGTCCAAGTGGGCGAACAGCCTACTCAAAGCATTGCGCCTGAAATCGAGCTTCCCTGGCGAGAACAAGACGTGAGCGCCGCCGGGGACACAGGAGGGCAAGGGCTCGAGGAGAAGGCCCTGCTCCTGGCTCGTGAGGAAGTCTCCCACCCTTTCGACCTGGAGCACGGGCCCCTGTGGCGGGCCTGCCTGGTGCGGGTGGAGCCGCGGCGGCACCTGCTCGTGCTGACGATGCACCATCTCATCTCGGATGGAGACTGGACGCTGGGCCTGTTCTTCTCCGAGATCTTCGCGCTGTACACGGCGCGCCGCGAGGGGCGGCCCGCCGACGTGCCCGCGCTCCGGCTGCAGTACCGGGCTCATGCGCTCTGGCAGCGAGAGCATCTGAAGGGCCGGAGAATCGAGCGGCAGCTGGCGTGGTGGCGGCAGCAGCTGCGCGGGGCCACCCCCGCGTTGGATCTGCCGGTGGATCGGCCCCGCCCCTCCGTCCAGGCCTTCGCCGGGGGCACGGTGGAGCGAAGCGCCCCCGCGGAGCTGGGACAGGCCGCGCGAGAGCTGGCGAAGCGGGAGGGTGTCTCGCTCTTCTCGGTGGTGCTCTCGGGCCTGCAGGCCGTGCTGTATCGCTACACCCGTCAGGATGACATCCCCGTGGGGACTCCGCTGGCGGGGCGGCCCCTTCCCGGCGTGCTCAACCTGCTGGGCTACTTCGGCAACCCGGTCGTGCTGCGGGGGCGCGTCGGAGATGATCCGTCCTTCCGTGAGCTCGTCCTGCGGACCCAGGACGACTTCATCCAGGCGCAGACCCACGGCGAGCTGTCCTTCAAGGATCTCGTCGAGGCGCTGGCCCCCACGCGGGACTTGAGCCGGCCTCCGCTCTTCCAGGTGCTCTTCGCCCTGAGAGACCCGTGGCCCACGCACACCAGCCCCTCCCTCACCCTTACTCCCGTCGACATCGAGCTGCCGTTCGTCGCCTATGAGCTCATGGCGTCCGCCCGGGACATGGGGACCCACCTGCGCCTGAAGCTCGAATACAACCGCGAGCTGTTCCTGCCGGAGTCCGCGGCGCGCCTGCTCAAGCACTGGGAGGTGCTGCTGCGCGGGGCCCTGGAGACGCCGGGGCAGCGGCTCTCGGAGCTTCCGCTGCTGTCCCCCGAGGAGGAACACCAGCTCCTGCGGGAGTGGAACCAGACGCAGGCGGACTATCCGAAGGATGTCACGGTCCACGCGGCCTTCCAGGCCCAGGTCCGGCGCGCCCCGGAGGCCGTGGCCCTGGTCTTCGGCGACCGACAGCTCACGTATCGGGAGCTGGACCGCCGGGCCCAGCGGATCGCCCGGGAGCTGCGCCAGCGGGGCGTGCGCACCGAGGATCGGGTGGGCCTCTTCACCCAGCGCTCGCCCGAGACGATCATCGCCATGCTGGGCATCCTCCAGGCGGGGGGCGCCTATGTGCCGCTCGACCCGGAGCTGCCGCCGGAGCGGCTGGCCTGGATGATCGAGGATGCCCAGGCCCGAGTGCTGGTGACGGTGGGCGCGCCCCCGCCCCCTGTTCCCCTCGAGGGCCGCGAGCTGCTCCGCGTCGACGCGACGGAGACGGCTCCCGCGGCCGAGGAGCTGGCTCCACTGCTGGAGGAGACCGGAAGCGAGCACCTCGCCTATGTCCTCTATACGTCGGGCTCCACGGGCACTCCGAAGGGCGTGGGCATCGCGCACCGCTCCATCGTCCAGCTGGCCTTCCACGCCGACGTGAGCCCCGACGATCGCGTCCTGCAGAGCACGACCTACTCCTTCGACGTGTCGGTGTACGAGATATGGGTCTCGCTCCTCAAGGGAGCCCGTGTCGTCGTCGGCACGAGGGACCTCACCCTGTCTCCGCATGCGCTCGGGGAGGAGCTGCGGCGTCAGGCCATCACCGTGTGCTGCATGACGCCCGCGGTGTTCAACAACCTGGTGCGGGAGCGGCCCTTCCTCTTCCGGACGCTCCGGGCCGTCATGCTCGCGGGCGAGGCCCTGGACCCCAACTGGGTCCGCGTGGCGCTCGAGGAGGGACACCAGCAGTTCTTCAACGCATACGGCCCTACCGAGGCCACCGTCTATACCCACATCCACCCGATCTCCGAGGTGCCCGAGGGCGCCATCTCCATCCCGATCGGGCGGCCCATGCGCAACGTGCAGGGCTATGTGCTCGATCGTCACCTGCGCCCCGTTCCGCGCGGCGTGCCAGGCGAGCTCTACGTCGGCGGAGCCGGCGTGGCCCGAGGCTACTGGCGACGCCCGGAACTCACCGCGGAGCGCTTCATCCCCGACCCGTTCTCGAAGGAGCCCGGAGCCCGGCTCTACAGGACGGGAGATCTCGTCCGCTACCTGCCGGGAGGACTCGTCGACTTCCTGGGGCGCATCGATCATCAGGTCAAGATCCGTGGCTTCCGCATCGAGATCGGCGAGATCGAAGCCGTCCTGGGCGACCACCCGGGCGTGAAGCAGGTGGTCGTCTCCGCCCGGGAGCTCGGGGCGGGGGACAAGCAGCTCGTGGCGTACGTCATCCCGAGGACGAGCCCGCCTCCCTCCACCACGGAGCTGCGCGAGTTCCTGTCGCGGAAGCTGCCGGCCTACATGGTGCCGGGCTTCTTCGTCGTGCTGGATGCCCTGCCCTTGAACCCCAATGGCAAGGTGGATCGCCGGGCCCTGCCAGCCCCGGATGGAACGCGGCCGGAGCTGGCGCAGGAGTTCGTCGCCCCCCGCACGCCGACGGAGCAGGCGCTGGCGACCATCTGGAAGGAGAGCCTCTCCCTGGACAGGGTCGGGCTCGACGACGACTTCTTCGCGCTGGGCGGGCACTCGCTGCGCGCCCTGCAGGTGACGGCGCGCATCCGTCAGCAGTTCCAGGTGGAGGTGCCCCTGCGCTCCTTCTTCTCACGCCCCACGCTGGCGGGACTGGCGGACCTGCTGAGCAGGGCCCAGCGCGGAGAGCCGGCCACTGCCTCCATCACCTCCGCGTCCCGTGGCGCCATCGTGCCGCTCTCCTTCTCCCAGGAGCGGCTCTGGTTCCTCCAGCAGCTGGCCCCCTCGAGCGCCGCCTACAACTACCCGGCCTTCTTCCGGGTGCGCGGGACGCTCGACGCCGACGCGCTGGAGAAGAGCCTCCAGGCGCTCGTCTCCCGTCACGAGTCCCTGCGGACCCGCTTCGCCGAGGTGGAGGGCCAGCCCGTGCAGGTGATCGCGGGACACCTGCCCGTGCACCTCGATCGCATCGAGCTGGGGGCGCTGCCGCCAGAAGAGCGGGAGCTGGAGGTGCAGCGCCGCGCCGAGGCCGACGCCAGGCAGCCCTTCGATCTGCATCGGGCCCCCCTGCTGAGAGCGCACCTGCTGACGCTGAGTGGCGACGAGCATGTGCTGCTGCTCAACCTCCACCACGCGATCACGGACGGCTGGTCCATGGACGTGCTCTACCGCGAGCTGGAGGCCCTCTATGGTGCCCTGGCCCGGGGGGAGCCGCCCTCGCTGCCGGCGCTCGCGCTGCAGTATGCCGACTACGCGGTCTGGCAGCGGCAGTGGGCCGAGACGCCCGCGCTGGCGGAGCAGCTCTCCTGGTGGAAGCAGCAGCTCGCGGGAGTGCCCCCGGTGCTGGAGCTGCCCTCGGATCGGCCCCGTCCCCCCGTCCAGGACTTCCGTGGAGCGGTGGTGCCCTTCCGGGTCGACCGGCAGACCACCGCGGCGCTGCGAGCCCTGGCGACCCAGGAGCGCGTCACGCCCACGATGGTGCTGCTCGCCGCCTTCCAGGCGCTGCTGCACCGCTACACCGGCCAGGAGGAGTTCATCGTCGGCATGCCCCACGCCAACCGGGATCGCTCGGAGATGGCGGAGGTGGTGGGCTTCTTCGTCAACACCCTGGCCATGCGGGCCGATCTCACGGGAGAGCCGTCCTTCCGGTCGCTGCTGGCGCGGGTCCGGGAGACGAGCCTCGGCGCTCACGAGCATGCGGCGCTCCCCTTCGAGCGGCTGGTGAAGGCCGTGCAGCCGGAGCGCGATCTCAGCACGCTCCCCCTGGTGCAGGTGGTGTTCGCGCCCCAGGTCTCCAAGCTGGGGCGGCTGAGCCTGCCGGGGCTGGAAGTGGAGCCGCTCGCGTACGATCCGGGACGCTCGACGTTCGATCTCACCCTGTTCTCCTGGGAGGAGGCGGACACGCTGGGGGGCCAGTGGGAGTACTCCACGGCGCTCTTCGAGCGCGGCACCCTGGAGCGCATGGCGGGGCACCTGCGCAGACTCCTGGAGGGAGCCGTCCGTCAGCCGGACGCGCGTATCTCCAGCCTGCCGCTCCTGGGAGAGGAAGAGCGCCAGCGGCTGCTGGTGCAGTGGAACGACACCGCCGCCGCCTACCCCCGGGACTCCACCATTCCGGAGGCCTTCGCCGAGCAGGTCCTCCAGCATCCCGAGGCCGTGGCCGTGAGGTCTGGCGAGCAGCAGCTCACCTACCGGCAGCTGGACCAGCGCTCCAACCAGGTGGCCTGGCGGCTGCGCCGCATGGGCGTGGGCCCGGACTCCCGCGTGGCGATCGCCATGGGACGCTCGGTGGAGCTCATCGTCGCCCTGGTGGGCATCCTCAAGGCAGGTGGCGCCTACGTCCCTCTCGACACCGACTACCCGCGCGAGCGCCTGGCCTTCATGCTCGAGGCCACGCAGCCGGATGCCGTCGTCACCACCACGGCCCTGCTGCCGAAGCTCCCCGCCCAGGGGCCGCGGCACCTGCTGCTGGACGAGGCCCGGCTGGACGAGGAGCCCATCACCGCTCCGCCCTCGGGCGTGACGGCTCGAAACCTCGCGTACATCGACTTCACCTCCGGCTCCACTGGCCGGCCCAAGGGTGTCTGCATCGAGCACCGCTCGGTGCTGCGGCTGGTGAAGAACATCCGCTACGCGCAGCTGGGGCCGGGGGAGACGCTCCTGCTGGCCTCGCCGCTCTCCTTCGATGCCTCCACCTTCGAGCTCTGGGGCAGCCTGCTCACGGGGGCCACCCTCGCCGTCTTCCCGCCCCACCCGCCCGCGGACGCGGTGGAGCTGGCCGAGGAGCTCTCCCGCCATGGCGTCACCTGCATCTTCCTGACCACCGGCCTCTTCAACCTGGCGGTGGACATGGTCGCGCAGCGGCTGGCGAGCGTGCGCCTCATCCTCACCGGCGGGGAGGTGATGTCCGCCTCCCATACGCGCCGCATGGTGGAGCTGGGCGGCGGCGTCACGCACGTCTATGGCCCCACGGAGTGCACCACCTTCGCGACGGCCTGGCCCTTGAAGCCCCACTCCCGGGTGGAGGAGCCGGTGCCGCTGGGCCAGCCCATCGCCAACACCACCGCCTATGTGCTGGATCGGCACATGCAGCCGGTGCCGATCGGCGTCGCGGGCGAGCTCTACCTCGGCGGGGATGGCGTGGCGCGCGGCTACGTGGGCCAGCCCTCCTTCACCGCGGAGCGCTTCGTGCCGGACCCCTTCGGCGCCGAGCCCGGAGGACGCCTGTACCGGACGGGGGATCGGTTCCGCTGGCGGGCCGATGGCACCCTCGACTTCCTCGGCCGCCTGGACAACCAGGTGAAGGTCCGAGGCCACCGGATCGAGCTCGGGGAGGTGGAGGCGGCCCTGCTCTCCTTCCCCGCCGTGTCCAAGGCGGTGGCGGTGGTGCGCGAGGACACTCCCAGCCAGAAGCTCCTGGTGGGCTACGTCGTCGCTCCGCCAGAGCTGGACATGGTCGCGCTGCGCACCCACCTGTCGGAGCGTCTGCCCCGGTACATGCTGCCGTCGGCGCTCGTGAGGATCGATGCGCTCCCCCTCACGCTCACCGGCAAGTTCGACCGCAAGGCGCTGCCCGCTCCCAGCGCGGCCCGCTCTGGAGCCGAGCAGGGCTACGTGGCACCGCGCTCGGAGCTCGAGCGCTCGCTGGCCGAGATCTGGCGGGAGGTGCTGGGCGCGGAGCGCGTGGGCGTCGATGCGCCCTTCTTCGAGCTCGGGGGCCACTCGCTGCTGCTGGCGCAGGTGAGAGCGCGGATCCGCGAGCGGCTGGGTCATGACATCGGGCTGGTGACGCTCTTCCAGTACCCCACCATCCGCCAGCTCGCCGCCCACCTGAGCCCCGAGGAGAAGGAAGCCCCCACGGCTCCAGTCTCCGCCGCCCTCTCCCTCGAGGTGGCGGGCGCCACGCTCGCGCGCCGGGAGCACGCCATCGCCGTCATCGGCATGGCCGGACGCTTCCCCGGAGCCCGGAGCACGCGCGAGCTCTGGGAGCTGCTGCGCGAGGGCCGTGAAGGAGTCAGCCGCTTCACCCGCGAGTCGCTCCACGCCTCCGACGTGCCGCCGGAGCTCCTGAGGGATCCCTCCTTCGTCCCCGCCCTGGGCATGCTCGAGGAGGCCGCGCGCTTCGACGCGGGCTTCTTCGGGTACGCGCCCCAGGAGGCCCAGCTCACCGATCCGCAGCAGCGCCTCTTCCTCGAGAGCTGCTGGGAGGCCCTGGAGGACAGTGGCTATGATCCCCGCCGCTACCCGGGCGCCATCGGCGTGTTCGCTGGAGCGGGCGTCCCTCGCTACTGGCTGCAGCGGGTGGCCTCGCTGGGCTCCATGCGGGGCAGCTCGGGCGACTACCGGGCCATCGTCGGCAACGGCAACGACTTCCTGTCGACGCGGGTGGCCTACAAGCTGGGCCTGCGCGGCCCCGCGCTGAGTCTGCAGTCGGCCTGCTCCACCTCGCTCGTGGCCATCCACCTGGCCTGTCAGAACCTGCTGTCCGGCCAGTGCGACATGGCCCTGGCCGGCGGCGTGTCGCTGTTCTCGCTGGGCCCCTCCGGCTACCCCTACGAGGAGGGAGGGATCCTCTCGCCCGACGGCTACTGTCGTCCCTTCGACGCGCAGGCGCAGGGGACGGTGCCGGGCAGCGGAGTGGGCGTGGTGGTGCTCAAGCGGCTGGACGAGGCGCTGGCGGATGGCGACACCGTCCATGCCGTCATCCTGGGCTCGGCCATCAACAACGACGGCTCACAGAAGGTGGGCTACACCGCGCCCAGCGTCGAGGGACAGGTGGAGGCCATCGTCAGGGCCCAGTCCGCGGCGGGAGTCACGCCCGAGACCCTGAGCTATGTCGAGGCGCACGGCACGGCCACGCCGCTGGGCGATCCCATCGAGGTCGCCGCCCTCACGAAGGCGTTCCGCCGGAGCCCGGTCCCCAAGCAGTTCTGCGCGCTCGGCTCGCTCAAGAGCAACCTCGGCCACCTGGACGCGGCGGCCGGGGTGACGGGGCTCATCAAGGTGACGCTCTCCCTCGAGAACGAGCTCATCCCCGCCACGCTGCACTTCCACCGTCCCAACCCGGAGCTGGCGCTCGAGGACAGCCCCTTCTTCGTGAACGCGCAGCCGCGCCCGTGGCGACGCGGCAAGCGGCCCCGCCGCGCCGCCGTGAGCGCCTTCGGCATGGGTGGAACCAACGCCCATGCCATCCTGCAGGAGGCTCCGCCACGCGCGCCGTCCGGTCCCTCCCGCCCCTGGCAGCTGCTGCCGCTGTCCGGCCGCACCTCCGCGGCGCGCGAGACGATCACCGACAGGCTCAGCGAGCACCTGCGGCAGCGGCCGGAGCTTCCGCTGCCGGATGTGGCCTTCACCCTCCAGCAGGGGCGCGCGGCCTTCGAGCACCGCCGCGTGGTGGTCAGTCCGGATCGCGAGGCCGCGGCCTGCGCGCTGGCGGCTCGCGAGAGCGCCAGGGTCTTCGACGGAGTCGTCCAGCCCCAGCCGCTCCAGGTGGTCTTCATGTTCCCCGGCGGTGGCACCCAGCAGGTGGGCATGGGGCGGGAGCTCTACCAGGGAGAGCCCGTCTACCGGGAGACGCTCGACCACTGCGCCGAGCTCTTCGCCCGGGAGCTGGGGGTCGACCTCCGCCCGGTGCTCTTCGGCGACGAGGCCGGGCGCGCCGAGGCCTCCGCCCAGCTCCTGCGCCCGTCGCTCAACATGGCGTCCATCTTCTCCACCGAGTATGCGCTGGCGCAGCTGCTGCTCTCTTGGGGAGTGAAGCCCTCCGCGCTCACCGGACACAGCCTGGGGGAGTACGCCGCCGCCACGCTCGCCGGCGTGCTCTCCCTCGAGGATGCGGTGGCGCTCGTGGCCCTCCGCGGACGGCTGTGCGACACGATGCCCGAGTCCGCCATGCTGAGCGTCCCCCTGCCGGAGGAGGCGCTCACGAGCCGCTGGGCCCAGGGCGTCTCCATCGCCGCGATCAACGGGCCCGCGCACTGCGTGGTCGCGGGCCGCAAGGAGGCCATCGAGAAGCTGGAGGCCACGCTGCGCGCCGGAGGCATCGAGGCGCAGCGGCTGTGGCTGGCGGGCGCCTCGCACTCGCCGCTGGTGGAGCCCTTCGCGGGCCGCCTCACCGAGCGCGCGGCGTCGATGAAGCTCCAGGCCCCGCTCACCCCGCTCGTCTCCAACCTCACCGGCACGTGGATGGGCTCCGCGGACGCGACGGATCCCTCCTACTGGGCCCGCCACCTGCGAGGCACGGTGCGGTTCGCCGATGGGCTGTCCACCCTGCTGGCACTGCCCGCTCCGGTGCTCATCGAGGTGGGACCGGGCCGGGTGCTGGCCTCGCTGGCGCGCATCCACCCCGAGACAGGGAAGGCCCGCCTGGTCACGAACACCTTGTCCACCCCAGGCTCGGGGCGCGGCGACCTGGAGGCCCTGCTGGGCGCGGTGGGGAAGCTCTGGTGCGTGGGAGGGGAGCTCGACTGGGCGGCCTTCTCGCGCGGCGAGCGGCGCCAGCGGGTGTCCCTGCCGACGTACCCGTTCGAGCGACGCGAGTACCTCCTCGAGGCGGACCCCGCCGAGCAGCCCATGAGGGCACCGCGCGCGCCTTCCGTGATGGGGGGCGTACGCCGTACCCCGCCTCCCCTGGGCGTCCAGCCTCCCCCCGCGCCCATCATGAAGGCCCCTCCCCCGAGCCGGGACACGCTCGAGCACCGGGTGGCGGAGATCTGGCGGGAGGTGCTGGGAGTCTCCTCCACCCGCCCCGACGATCACTTCTTCGATGTCGGTGGGTCCTCGCTCATCGCCTTGCAGCTTCGCACCCGGGTGCGTGAGCGGCTCGGCGTGGTGCTGCCCGTCCACACCCTCGTCGAGAACCCCCGCTTCAGCCAGCTGCTGGCCACCATCCACAGAGCCAGCAGCGCCTCGGCCTCACAGCCCGAGTCGCCATCCGTACCGAAGGGCCGCCTGCTCGTCTGCCTTCAGGCGGGGACGGCCGAGCACCTTCCCCTCTATCTGGTCCAGCCCATCGGCGGCACGGTCTTCACATACATGAGTCTGGCTCGCCAGCTCGGTCCCGAGCAGCCGGTGTATGCCTTCCGGGCCTCGGGCCTCGAGCCGGGAGAACCCATCCATCCCGACGTGCCGACGATGGCCGCGCATTACATCTCCGAATTGCTGGAGCGACAGCCTCGCGGACCCTTCCAGCTGGGCGGACACTCCTCCGGAGGCGCCGTGGCCACCGAGATGGCTCGCCAGCTTCTCCAGAAAGACATGGAAGTCTCTCTTGTCTTGCTTTTAGACACGCCGCCGCTGCCCTTGAAACAGCTCCAGGTCCACCAGCCCGAGGATTTGTTGCACCTGGTGGCTCCCTTCCGCGAGCGGGCGCCCGGGGCCTGGGAGGGCTTTGCCAGCGCGGTCGCCAAGGACTCTCCCCTCCGAGAGCTCCTCATGGCGCAGGCCCAGGCCCTGGCTACCTACTCGCCCGGCCGCGGCCTGTTCCCCCTCCTCTACATTCGAGCCCGGGAGCGAGACGGCGTGCTGGAGCCTCACGCCGAGCGGTGGTGGATGGACCAGACGGACGGCCCCTTCTCCATGCACAACGTGCCCGGCGACCACTTCACGATGATGGAGCCGCCTCATGTCGCGGCGGTCGCACGCATCGTGAGACAGAGCCTCGCAGGGCGAGTAAGCAACCTTGCACGAACAGCCAGGGAGGATGATTCCAGTGAAGGATTTCGCTCAGGTTTGGGCAGTGCGTGAGGCTTTCCGGAGCCTCGAGCGGGCCTGCCGGGAAAAGGCACTCGGGACCTGGATGTAATAAGGTCCCGCCGCATGAACCTTCCGGCAGCTCTCTCGTCCTCCAGCGACGCGCCCGCTCAAGAGGGAATGGCAATCTTTGATGCCTCGGGCCGGCTGATCGAGTGCAGCGCCAACTTCGCGCGAATGCTCGGAGAGAGCCCCCAGAAGCTCCTGGGGCGCGCGTACGAGGAGCTCCCCCTCTGCGCGGACAGCTCCACCCCGCCGCTGCTCCGGCAGGCCCAGGAGACGGGCAGCCCCACCTCAAGGAACCTCGTGCTGGGCGAGGCCTCGCTGCGGGTCGTCGCCCAGCCCCTGCTGTCGCGCGACGGCGGCTCGCCTCGTGTGGCCGTGACCCTCATGACGCTCGATCAGGAGCAGGTCCCCCGCGAGCGGCTGAGGCAGATCGAGGCCGAGCTCATCCGGTACCGCTCGCTGTTCGAGAACCTCCCGCTGATCTTCTGGATCGTCCGGCCGAACGGGGTGCCGGACCACTTCAACCGGTTCTGGTACGAGTTCACCGGCCTCTCGCAGAGCTCGCTGGAGCCCGGGGCGTGGCACCAGGTCATCCACCCGGAAGATCTTCCCGACATCAACCGGCGCTGGCTCCAGGCCCTGGAGGCGGGCGAGTCCTACGAGTTCGAGTGCCGCTACCGGCGACACGACGGCGCCTGGCTCTGGCACCGCGCTCGGGGCTTCCCCCTGCGGGACGCCGAGGGTCGCGTCCTCTGCTGGCTCGGATGCAGCATCGACATCCAGGAGATCCGCAGCGCCCTCGAGCGGGCGGAGAAGGAGCGCCGCGACTCGGAGCAGGTGCGCGCCGCGCTCAACACCTTCTTCGATGCCGTCCCCGCGGCCATGGGGCTCTTCGACGAGAAGCTGCGCTACATCCGCATCAACCGCTCCCTGGCGGAGATGAACGGCCTGCCCGAGGAGGCCCATCTGGGCCACACCCCGCGCGAGCTCTTCCCGCAGCTGGAGCCCCACCCGGAGGATCTCTTCCGCCAGGTCTTCGATTCGGGAAAGACGGTCACCTTCGAGAGCACCGGCAAGTCGCACGCCTCGGATGAGATCTCCACCTGGCTGGCGTCCACGGCGCCCGTGCTCGGCTCGGATGGCAGCCGCCTGGGCGTGGCCATGGTGGCCCTGGACATCTCCCAGCGAAAGCGCGCCGAGGCCGAGCGCGACCGGCTCATCGTCGCGCTCGAGCGCAGCAACCGGGAGCTCGATCAGTTCGCCTATGTCGCCAGCCACGATCTCAAGGCGCCCCTGCGGGGCATCGCCAACCTGGCGCAGTGGATCTCCGATGACCTGAAGGACGTGATGCCCGAGGAGACACGCGGGCAGATGCGGCTGCTGACGGGGCGGGTCCACCGGATGGAGGCGCTCATCAACGGCATCCTCGCCTACAGCCGCGCCGGCCGGACGAACTCCGAGCCCGAGACCATCGACGTGGGAGCGCTGCTCACCGAGACGATCGAGCTGCTCTCGCCCAAGCCGCCCGCCGCCATCCAGGTGGAGAGCCGCATGCCGCAGCTGCTCGCCGAGCGGGTGCCCCTGCAGCAGGTCTTCCTCAACCTCATGAGCAACGCGCTCAAGCACGCCCAGCGCCCGGACGCGCTCGTGCGGGTGCGCTGCGCCGACCAGGGCGAGGCCTGGGAGTTCGCCATCGCCGACAACGGCCCCGGCATCGCCCCCGAGTATCACGAGCGCATCTGGGGCATCTTCCAGACGCTGCGGGCGAGAGATGAAGTCGAGGGGACGGGCATCGGCCTGTCCGTGGTCAAGAAGATCGTGGAAGCCCGCGGAGGCTCCGTGCGAGTGGAGTCCGCCGTGGGCCAGGGGGCCACCTTCTTCTTCATCTGGCCAAAGACCCCGCCCAAGCGATGAATGGAATCCAACTCATGAGAACGCTGAACATCCTGCTCGTCGAAGACGATGAAGTGGACGTGATGAACGTCCAGCGGTCCTTCAAGAAGAACAACATCAGCAACCCGCTCTACGTGGCGGGCAACGGCGTGGAGGCGCTGGAGATGCTGAGGAGCGGGTCGGTGCCCTCGCAGAACCGGCTCATCCTGCTGGACATCAACATGCCGAAGATGAACGGCATCGAGTTCCTGCGGGCCTTGCGCGCAGACCCCGTGCTGCGCTCCAGCCCCGTGGTGGTGCTCACCACCTCCAATGACGACAAGGACCGCATGGAGAGCTTCCAGCTCAACGTGGCGGGCTACCTCCTCAAGCCGGTGACGTTCTCCTCCTTCGTCGAGCTGATGCTGGCCCTCAACAAGTACTGGATGCTGGTGGAGATGCCCTGAAGCGCTCCCGCCCCCCTTCGCTCCAAGCGGGTGCTGCTCGTGGAGGACAGCCCGCTGGATGCGGAGTTCATCTGCGCGCAGCTCGAGGAGGCCGGAGCCCGCCTGGCGCTCACCCGGGTCGACAGCCACGCCGGCTTCAACGAGGCCCTCTCCGAGTGCCGCTTCGACCTCATCCTCTCCGACTGCCACCGCGCGGGAAGGAACCCTGTTCACCATGCGGCTCCCGAGGAGCCCGCGACCAGGAAGGAGGCCCTCGGTGCAATCGAGTGATTTCGAGAAGATCTTTCGCCTCTCGGCCAACCCGTACATGGTGGTGGACCGCGAGCTGCGGTACGTGGCCGCCAACGAGGCCTACCTGCAGACCACGGCCAGCCGGCTCGAGGATCTCATCGGCCGTCGCCTCTTCGAGCTCTTCCCCCACGATCCGGAGGACCCCAACAACGCCAGCCTGCGCATGCTGCGGGCTTCCTTCGAGCGGGTCCTGTCCCAGCGCGCGCCGGACACGCTGGCGCTCATCCCCTACCGGGTGCCCCGCCAGACCGAGGCGGGGGTGGTCGTCGAGGAGCGCTACTGGAGCGCCACGCACACGCCCCTGCTCGATGAGCGCGGAGAGGTGGCCTACATCCTCCAGCACACGGTGGACGTGACGGAGCTGCAGCGACTCAAGCAGGCCGTGGAGGCGGACCGGGAGCAGTTGGCGCGCTCGGCGCAGATCGAGGCCGGCGTCCTGCTCCGGGCCCAGCGTGTCCAGCAGGCCAACCTGTCGCTCGAGGACGAGCGCCGTCACCTGCATCAGCTGTTCGATCAGGCCCCCAGCTTCATGTGCTTCCTGCGGGGGCGCCAGCACGTCTTCGAGCTGGTCAACCGGGCGTACTACGGCGTCGTCGGGCATCGCGAGCTGGTGGGAAAGCCCGTGCGAGAGGCGCTGCCGGAGCTGGAAGGACAGGGCTTCTACGAGCTGCTCGATCGCGTCTTCATGTCGGGCGAGCCCTTCATCGGTCGCGGGCTGCGGGTGGTCCTTCAGCGGCAGCAGGGCGGGTCGCTGGACGAGGCCTACGTGGACTTCATCTATCAGCCCATCCGTGGGCCTGATGGCCGGGTGTCCGGCATCTTCGTCCAGGGCCACGACATGACCGAGCAGAACCGGGCCGAGGCGGAGGTCCGGCGGCTCAACCAGCTGCTGGAGCGGCGGGTTCAGGAGCGCACGGCGGAGCTGGTGGAGGCCAACAAGGAGCTCGAGTCCTTCAGCTACACCGTCAGCCACGATCTGCGCGCCCCGCTGCGTCACATCACGGGCTTCGCCCAGCTGCTCGAGAAGCGGGTGGGCCCCCAGCTGGATGCCACCGCCCGCCGCTACGTCACGACCATCTCGGAGGCGGCCAGACAGGGCGGGAAGATGGTGGATGATCTGCTGGCCTTCAGCCGCATGGGGCGGGCCGAGCTGAACAAGAGCCCGGTGGTGTTGCGCGAGCTCGTCGCGGAGGTGCAGCGCGAGCTCGCCCCCGATGCCGAGGGACGAAAGGTCGAGTGGCGGGTGTCTTCCCTGCCCGAGGTCCAGGCGGATCAGTCCCTGCTGCGCCTGGCCGTCAAGAACCTCATCTCCAACGCGCTGAAGTACACGCGGCCCAAGCCCGAAGCCATCATCGAGGTGGGAGGCCGCGAGGAGTCCGGCGAGGCCCACGTGTGGGTGAAGGACAACGGCGTGGGCTTCGACATGCGGTACGCGGACAAGCTGTTCGGCGTCTTCCAGCGCCTCCACACGGCCGAGCAGTTCGAGGGCACGGGCATCGGGCTGGCCAACGTGCGCCGCATCATCTCCCGCCACGGCGGACGTGTCTGGGCGGAAGGACGGCCCGAGGAGGGAGCGACCTTCCACTTCACCCTGCCCGCCGCCCAGAAAGAGCCCCCAGCGCGCTGAGCCCGGAGCAGTCCACTCCCCGTCACGGCGCAGCGTTCAGCCCTGCCTGGATTGCTGCACTGCGACAATAACCGTGAACTCAAAGGTAAGCCGGTTACGCTTGTTCACTCTGCTTTCCCACACTTTCGGGAATGCTGGATATGTGGCATTTATTGTCTACACTGCAGGGCATTTCACCTTGGCCTTGGGGAGCCAATGACCCATGCTCGAGTGTCGTCATGTGTCACGCTGTTATTTGTTTCAGTGCTCCTCGTTCGGTGCGTTGACGAGCAGCCGGATGTCAATGTCCGCTCCATCTCGGTAAGCCCCCGCGCCGTCAACCTGGGCTTCGGGCAGCAGCAGCGCTTCACGGCGACAGTCCTCGGCTTCGAGAACACGGCGGTGACGTGGTCCCTCTTCGAGGGCGCCAGCGCCGGGACCATCGACGCGGACGGCCTCTACACCGCGCCCTCCGTCGCGGGCACCTACCACGTGGTCGCCGTCAGCCAGGTGGACCCCAGCCGCAGCAGCTCGGCGACGGTCAACGTGCGCGCCACGGAGCAGCCCGTCGCGGTGAGCCTGTCTCCCGCCGCGGCCCGCCTGACCGTCAGCACCTCCCAGCAGTTCACCGCGACGGTGACGGGCACGGCGAACACCGCCGTGAGCTGGAGCGTGACGGAGGCTGGCGGCGGCACCGTCAGCGCCTCGGGCCTCTACACGGCCCCCAGCACCCCGGGCACCTACCACGTGGTGGCCACCAGCGCCTCGGACCCGACGAAGAGCGCCACCGCCACGGTGACGGTGGAGCCGGTCCAGACCATCATCGTCGTGAGCGTGAGCCCGAGCACCGCGAACCTCCTCACGGGAGAGACGAGGACCTTCACCGCGACGGTGACGGGCACGACGAACACCGCCGTGAGCTGGAGCGTGACGGAGGCCGGCGGCGGCACCGTCAGCGCCTCGGGCCTCTACACGGCCCCCAGCACCCCGGGCACCTACCACGTGGTGGCCACCAGCGCCGCGGACCCGACGAAGAGCGCCACCGCCACGGTGACCGTCACGGCGGCCATCACGGTGACCGTGAGCCCCACCACCGCGACGCTCGTCATCGGCGAGCCCCAGCAGTTCACGGCCACCGTCGGCAACACCAGCAACAACGCGGTGACGTGGACGATCCAGGAGGGGGCCGCCGGTGGCAGCGTCGACGCCAGCGGCCTCTACACCGCGCCTGTCACCCCCGGCACCTACCACGTGGTGGCCACCAGCGAGGCGGACCCGACGAAGAGCGCCACCGCCACCGTCACCGTCACGCCCTTCCCCACCGCCGGCCTCGCCCTGCACTTCTCGGCCGATCAGCTCCTCGGTCCCACGGGCACCCTGCCCGCTGACGGCGCCGCGGTCAGCACCTGGGTGGACCTCTCGGGCAATGGGGGCGACCTGGGCCAGACCGAGGCCAACCGGCAGCCGATCTTCAAGAGCGCCGGCCTCAATGGACTGCCCACGGTCGCCTTCGATGGGTCCACGACGGCGGGCGAGGGAGACTACCTGCGCACGGCCGCCTTCGCGTCCGCCCTGCCCCAGCCCCTCACGGTCTTCTTCGTGTACAAGGCGCCGCCCGTGAGCGCGAACAGGACCCTGCTCGACGCGCCCCCGGCCACGGGGACCCAGCGCATCCGGGTCCAGGCCACCACCGTTCCCGTGGGCGCCCTCCAGCTCTACACGAGCGCGTTCACCAGTCCGGGCACCGCCAAGACGACCGGCTCCTTCTATTACGTCACCGCCGTGTACGCGGGCGCCAACTCGCGCCTGCGCGCCAATGGCCTCGATGAGACGCTCAACAACCGCGATCCGGGCCCCATGGGCATGGCCGGCCTCATGCTGGCGGGACGCCAGGATCTGCTGAACACCGCCTTCGCGCAGACCGAGTTCGCGGAGCTGCTCGTCTTCAGTCGCGTGCTCAGCGACACCGAGCTGGGCCAGGTCGAAGCGTACCTCATGAACCGGTACTTCCCTTGATGCCGTGGGTGAACCTGGGGCCCAGCCGCCACCGCCCCCGCCGTC
The DNA here is from genome assembly GCF_020103725.1 of Hyalangium gracile. Classification (NCBI taxonomy): domain Bacteria; kingdom Pseudomonadati; phylum Myxococcota; class Myxococcia; order Myxococcales; family Archangiaceae; genus Hyalangium; species Hyalangium gracile. The sequence continues at coordinate 150,189 of NZ_JAHXBG010000021.1, forward strand.
CTCCCTCTCGAGCCCCATGAATCGACTCTTCCTCCTCTTCGTTGGCTGCTTCCTGCTCGTCGGTTGCTCGGTGAACTTCACCGAGCCCCCAGGGCGACGATGCGATGACTCGCACGCCTGCCCTCCGGAGCAGGTCTGCATCGAGCTGCGCTGCCAGTCCGCGGAGGAGCTACCTCCCGATGGAGGCAGTCCGGCGGACGGCGGATTCGATGGTGGCGCCGACGGCGGGATGGACGGCGGCACCGATGGAGGGACGGACGGTGGCATGGATGGCGGCACCGACGCCGGCATCTCGGTGAGCGTGAACCCCACGTCGGTAAGCATCGCCCCCAACACCACCTACGCCTTCACGGCGACCGTGAGCAACGCGAGCAACCCGGCGGTGACCTGGAGCGTCAGCGAGGGGGCCGCGGGAGGCTCCATCGAGGCGAGCGGCCTCTACACCGCGCCGGCGACGACGGGCACCTATCACGTGGTGGCCACGAGCGTGGCGGACCCCAGCCGGTCGGCCACCGCCACGGTGTACGTCGCCATCCTTCCTCCCAACATCGCGCTGCACCTCTCGGCGGATCGCCTGCTCGGTGAGGGCGTGGCGCTCCCGGCGGACGGAGCGCCGGTCTCCTCCTGGGTGGATCTGTCCGGCAACGGGCGCGACGTGGGCCAGAGCGAGGCCACCCGGCAGCCCGTCTTCAAGCTCTCCGGCCTCAACGGTCTGCCCACCGTTGCGTTCGATGGCAACACGTCCGGTGAAGGGGACTACCTGCTCTCGGCCGCCTTCGCCTCCCCCCTGCCTCAGCCCCTGACGGTCTTCCTCGTGTACAAGTCCCCACAGGTGGATGCGAACAAGACCTTGATGGATGCCCCCAGCGCGGCGGGCACCAACCGGATCCGCCTCCAGGCCACCACCGTTCCCCTGGGCGCCCTCCAGCTCTACGCGACCAAGTTCACGAGCCCGGGCACCCAGAAGATGGCCGGCGCCTTCTACCAGGCCACCGCCGTGTACGACGGCGTCAACTCGCGACTGCGCGTGAACATGATCGAAGAGGCCCTCAACAACCGGGACACCGGCCCTGTCGGGATGGGCGGCCTGCTCCTCGGCGGTCGCCAGGACCGCCTGGACACCTCCTTCGCGCAGACCGAGATCGCCGAGCTGCTCGTCTTCGCTCGCCTGCTCACCGACTCCGAGCGGGATCTGGTCGAGCTCTATCTCCGCGACCGGTACTTCCCCTAAGCTCTCCCTGATCACATGACCTTCGCACAGCCCAAGGCGCCCCCCATGTCCGATGATCGCCTCGGCAAGTACCGGCTCCTCAAGCTCCTAGCCACGGGAGGGATGGGAGAGGTCTTCCTGGCTCGACAGGAGGGGCCCGCGGGCTTCGCGAAGACCGTGGTGGTCAAGCGCATGCTGACGCACCTCGGGAGGGACCCGAAGTTCGTCGAGATGTTCCTCAACGAGGCGCGGCTCGCGGCGCAGCTGTCCCACCCCAACGTCGTCCAGATCTTCGAGCTGGGAGAGCACAACGGGGCCTACTTCATCGCGATGGAGTTCATCCACGGGATGAACCTGCGCGCCATCAAGCGCCGCACGGAGGAGCGGCGGATGGAGGTCCCCGTCGGCTTCGCCGCGTGGATCTGCGCGCAGGCGCTCAAGGGCCTGCACTACGCGCACACGCTCACGGACGAGCTGGGCGCTCCGCAGCACATCGTCCACCGCGACGTCAGCCCGGACAACGTGCTCGTCGGCTTCAACGGCATCGTGAAGATGGTGGACTTCGGCATCGCCAAGGCCTCCACCTCCATCTCCACCACGGGCGCCGGGACGGTGAAGGGCAAGTACGCCTATATGGCGCCCGAGCAGCTGAGCGGCCACCCGGCGGATCCCCGCACGGACGTCTACGCCATGGGCGTCGTCCTCTATGAGCTGCTCGCCGGAGAGCGCCCCTTCACCGGCACCTCGGAGGCCGCGCTCGTCAAGGCCATCCTCCAGGACGCGCCCCGGCCCCTGCGCGAGGTGCGCCCGAACACTCCCCCGGAGCTGGAGGAGATCTGCCGCCGCGCGCTCGCGAAGAATCCCCAGGAGCGCTTCCCGACGGCGGAGAGCATGTCGACGGCGCTCGAGATCTTCGTGCTCGGCCTGGGCGGCGTGGCCCAGGAGGAAGTGAAGACGCTGCTGCAGGGCCTGTTCAGCGAAGAGGCGGACATGGCGACGGTGGTCAGCCTCCGCCACAGGGCCGGCAACCCGTTCGGCCTGCCCACCCCGCCGCCCGGCCCCCCGTCCTCCGCGGGCCGCGCTCCCCTCCCCCTCGTCCCGGCGCCCCTGAAGGCGGATCCGACACAGCCGGGCGCCGCTCCGGTGACGAGCACCTCGCAGTGGGTCAACGTGGATCTCTCCACGGACTTCGCGGCGCCCGTCGTCGCGGCCCCTGCCCCACCAGCCCCAGCACCCGCTCCCGCGGAGCAGCCGCGGCGCCCGAGCCGGAGCTGGCGCTGGCCCGCGGTCAGCGCGGCCCTCCTCATGCTGGCTGGCGGCGCGGCGCTGTGGACGCGCACCGAACGTCCTGCCGCCGAGCCGCGACCCGACGCCGTGCCGTCGGCTCCGGCCCTGGCGCAGCTCCCTGCACGGCCCACCTCCGAGAAGCTTCCGGACACCGAGCCCGCGCCTCCACCTCCCGCGCCCGAGGCGCTCCCTCCCACCGAGGTGCCGCCCGCCGCCGCGACGGCGCAGCCCGCTGCTCCCGCGCCCACTGCCGCTCCCGCCCCCGCTCCCGTCGAGAAGGAGCCGCCCCGCAAGGCCACGGCCACTGCCTCCCGGCCCGCGGCACGCCCGGCGGCCAAGGCCGCCACTGGCACCGTCACGCTGCGAGTCAATCCGTGGGCCGAGGTCTTCTACGCCGGCAAGACGCTGGGGGTGACGCCCATGGCGCCCATCGAGCTGCCGAGCGGCACCCAGACGCTCACGCTGGTGAACCGGGACCTCGACGTGGAGAAGAAGGTCAAGGTCTCCGTCCCGGCGAACCGGGACGTCGTGCTGCGCGTCAACCTGCTCGACGGGATGTGAGCGGGGGCCTCACTGCAGGACGTAGGCGAGCACCGCTCCCACCGCCGCGGTGGCCGCCACGCCGATGGCCACGTTGGCTACGCGCGCGTCGCGCCGGGCCTGATCCTGGCTGGCGAGCGCATCCTCGTAGAAGGTGTCCCGATCGTTCGCCCGCTTCTCCTCGGAGCGTGCCTGCGTGCCGAAGTAGACCGCGCCTCCCGCCGCCGCCACGCTCGTGCCCGACAGCAGCAGCGGGAAGAGCAGCTTCTTCCTGGGCTCGGGGGCTGGCGCCGTCTGGGTGAGGACCGGCTGCGGAGCCGGAGCGGGAGGCTGCAGCTCCACCTTGCGAGGGGCCTCCGGCGCCGCGGGGGCGGGCGCGGGCGCGGGCTTCGGCGGCTCGGGAGTGGCGACCTCCTCGGGAGCGGTCCTCCCCGGCACCCGCTGCGCGAGCGCATCGAAGAAGGTGAGCAGCCGGGGGCTCGAGTACGGAGGCAGCTCCACCTTCGGATCGAGCTCCAGCGCCATGGAGAACGACTTGCGCGCATCCTCCTCGTTGCCGAGGCTGAACGCGCAGAGGCCGGAGTAGAGCTCGATCTCGACCTGCTCGGCGCGGGTGTTGTTCTTCCACCGGCCGGCCTGCTCGAGCCGCTTCAGGCACTTCTCGAACTCCAGGCCCTGGTAGTGGACCTTCGCCTGGGTGAGGAAGGGGTTGGGCTTCTGTGCCGCGAACGCGGGCACCGCGAGGAAGACGACGAGCAACAGGCCCTGCCGGCTGAGACGCATACCCCCTCCGGAATCGCTCGAGAGCCCGCTCAGTGTATCGCGGCCCGAATGCTTCATACAATGAGACTGGCACCAGGGAGCGGAGCGCTCAGCGCCCGAGGATGGTGCGGATCACCGTCAGGGCGGGCTTGGGGGCATAGCGGGTGTCGAAGAGGAGCGGCGCGCTCCCGCTGCCCAGCGAGTTGTACTTGTCGGTGACACCCCAGGCCGTCACGCGAGTGCACGCGCGGCGGGCCTGACAGGCGGCCACCATCCCCTTGTAGATGCGCGCCTGCAGCTCCAGCTGCTCCGCCTCCGGCATGTCGGAGACCTGGGACAGGTTCACCGTCATCTCGGTCAGGTCCGCCCGCAGCCCCGCGCCCTCGAGGCGGGCGATCACCGACTCGAGCTCCGCCTGCGTCGGGTAGTAGTTCGGAGAGACGTGCGCCTGCATCCCGATGCCGTCGATGGGCACGCCCTGCGCCTTGAGCGAGACGGCCAGCTCGTAGATGGCGGCGGCCTTGGCGTTGGGCTTCTCCGCGCTGAAGTCGTTGTAGAAGAGCCGGGCGGAGGGATCGGCGCGGTGCGCCGCCCTGAAGGCCAGCGCGATGTACTCGGGGCCGATGGTGTCCCTCCAGAGGTTGGCGCGCAGCCGGCCTTGATCATCAATGGCCTCGTTCACCACATCCCACTCGGGGATGCGGCCGCGGTAGCGCCCCACCACGGTGGCCACGTACGTCTCGAGCACCTCGATGAGCTCCTCGCGCGTCCAGGTCCGTCCGGTGAGCCAGGCCGGCAGCGAGTTGCCCCAGATGAGCGTGTGGCCCCGCAGCTCCTTGCCGTGCTGCTCCGCGAAGGCCACCAGCCGGTCCGCGTTGGCGAACTCGAACTCGCCGAACCTCGGCTGCAGCTGGGCGATCTTCATCTCGTACTCGGGCGTCATCGAGTCGAAGTGGGCCAGGAACGTCTGCTGGTACAGCGGCTCGTTCACGTCGAAGAGGCGCCCCTGGTTGGTCGCCGCGCCCAGCCGCACCTGGCGCCGGAGCGGGATGGCCTGCACGGGCCCGATGTGCACCGTGCGCGTCTCGTCCTCGTAGCTCGGGAACACCTGCCAGATGCCGACGGGATCGAGCGGACGCGTCCGGGCGAAGGCGTCGAGCCGCACCTCCTGGCCCGGAACGAGCGTGAGCGGCCCGAGCACCGGCTCGAAGTCCACCGCGGGCCCGTCAGGCAGGGAGGCCCCCGGAGGGCGGGCCGTGAGCACCAGCCTGGGGACCTGGACGACGCGCGTGCTCGTGTTGGTGAAGGTGGCCGAGGCCCGCAGGGTGTCGCCGATGACGCCATCGCGCATGGGGAAGGTGAGCGTCATGGCGATGGGGCGCTCCGGACGGGCGTTGCTCACGACGAACGTCCTCGCGGCGAGTGCGAGGTTGCCCCCACTGTCCGTGGCGCGCACCGTCAAGGTGTGGAAGCCGTCACTGACGGTGGAGGTGTCCCAGCGGTAGCTCCAGTCGGTGGTCCCGGTGGCGGGCTCGAACCGGCCCTGGTCGACCTGGACCTCCACCAGGCTCACCGCCTGGTCGTCCGAGGCCAGCCCTCGCACATCCACCGTTCCGCCTACCTGGGCGGAGGCCGCGGGCGCCGTGAGGGAGAGCTCGGGTGCCGTGCGATCCACAGGCTGCTCGGGAGGCGCTTCCGGATCGCACCCCAGGACGAGGAGGATCGCCAGACACCCGACAGCCCAGCTCCGTTGCATAGCGTTACACCTTCCGCCCCGGAGAGGGGCCCCTGAGAGCGCGCGCGACCGCCGGTTCCCCATTCTGACCCAGGAAACCGCCGCGCGAGCACGCCCGAAGCATGCCAGGGGTCGCTGTCGGAGCGCTGCGGCCGTTGTGTGGGCGCAGCCCCCATGGGCGTGCGACTCAGAACGTGAAGAGCATCCCCGTCTCGAGCCCCACGGCGGTGCGCTTGCCTCCGTCCGACCCGAGATCCTCGAGGTCGAACGGCTGCAGCGCATGGCGGGACTGGAAGAGGAAGCCCTCCAGCACCAGGGCGAGCGCGGTCCCCGGCTTGAACTCGTAGCCCAGGCGAGCGGAGCCGTTGCGGAGCAGGCCCGGCCCGGTGCCACTCAGCGCCGCGGTGGAGACGGCGGGGCGCTGGCCTTCCGGCACCGCCGGGTATGCGTAGGCGGGCACCACGTCACCCGGCTTCAGCGCGCGCTGCATTCCCACGAGGCCGTAGACCGCGTGATGGGGGCTGAAGGACTGGCGCGCCGAGATGAAGCCGCCGAAGTCCCGCATGTCCTTGTCCGTGCGCCCCTGGGAGAGCGAGAGCATGCCCAGGTTGGCGGTGTTCTGGCCGAAGTTGAGCTCCACCCGCACGGTGGTGGCTGGCGTGGGGATCAGCTCCGCGTAGAGCGCGCCCTGGTACGAGGTGCCGTGGCGCTCCTGGGGCGTGTCCCGGGCGTAGGTCAGCCGCGTGGCGATCACGCTCGCGCCCACGCGGCTCGAGCCGAACTTGTAGGCGCCGCGCGCGGCGATGGTGGGGAAGAGGCCCAGCTCCAGGGCGGCGTCCTTGGGCGTGGCGTTGGCGGCGGGAAAGCCCAGCGCCAGGCCCACCTCGTAGGAGTCCTGCGTGTGGAGGTACCGGAGCTGCTGGCGCATGAAGCCGGTGTTGCCGGCGGTGAACAGCGCGCCCACCAGGTTGATGCCGTGCGGGTTGATCGGCACCGCGAGATCCCAGTCCTGGCCGAGCGAGAGCGTGTGGCCGGGAGCCGGCACCCAGTCCACCCGCGCGATGCGCAGGCGAGGCAGGGCCTGCACCGTGGGCGTGGCCTTGGCGAAGTCGACGAAGTCCACCTCCACCTGGCCACGCAGCGAGCCCTTCTCATTCACCCAGAGCCCGAAGCGGGTCTGGCCCACCTGGAACGAGAAGCGCGCATCGTCCGGCGCGCTGGGGAACACCGGGTCGCCCGCGCCGGTGGGAGCCGTGGCGTTGGGCTGGTTGAAGGACTCCACCGCGGCCGAGGACACCACCACGCGCGTGATGAAGATGCCGTAGGGGCGCAGCACGTTCTCCGTCGCCGGGGAGGCCGCGGAAGCCGCGGGCGCGGCAGGAGCAGCGGGAGCAGCCGGAGCGGCAGGGGCCGCGGGAGCAGCGGGCGCCTCGGGGGCAGGCGGCGCGGGCGGCGGCACGGTGGGCTGCTGCCGCTCCCCCGTGGTGGGCGGCGGAGTCGTCCCCGAGTCCGGCGCGGTCTGGGCCAGCACGGATGCGCCCACCACCGGAGGAGCACTCCACGAGGACGCCTGGGCCTCGCTCACGGCGGACAGGGCGAGCACTGCGACAAGACGCAACACGGCCATGCAACCTCCAAAGGGAGCAACGAGCAATGGTGACGCGCGCAAGGACTCGGAGCGTCAGTGCGTATGGTAGACGGAGCTGTCCTTCGTCTCGCGCACGAACAGCAGGCCGATGACGAGCGTCAGCGCGGCGACGACGATGGGGTACCAGAGCCCCGAGTAGATGTCGCCGGTGGCCGCCACGATGGCGAACGCGGTGGTGGGCAGGAACCCGCCGAACCACCCGTTGCCGATGTGGTACGGCAGCGACATGGACGTGTAGCGGATGCGCGTGGGGAACATCTCCACGAGCATCGCGGCGATGGGGCCGTAGACCATGGTGACGTAGAGGACCAGCACCATGAGCAGCAGGACGACAGGCACGTGGTTCACTCGCGCCGGGTCCGCCTTGAGCGGGTAGCCCGCCGCCTGGATGGCCGCGTTGAGCTCGCGATCGAAGCGCGCCGCCTCGGCCTTCGCATCCCCAGCGCTCGGGCCGTGGCCCGCCGAGGGCCCGTGTCCGAGCGACACCTCCGTCTTGCCCGAGCCCGCCGGGTCCGCCGCGTACGCGGCGATGACCGTCTGGCCCACGCGCACCGTGGCCGGCTGCCCCGCGGAGAGCTCCACGTTGGAGTAGGGAATGCCGCGCTTGACCAGGGCCGACTTCGCGATGTCGCACGAGGAGGTGAAGCTCGAGGTGCCCACCGGGTTGAACTGGAAGCTGCACTCGTTCGGGTCGGCGCTCACCACCACCGGCGCGCGCGCGATGGCCTCCTCGAGGGCCGGGTTGGCGAAGTGGGTGATGCCCTTGAAGATGGGGAAGTAGGTGACGATGGCCAGGGCCAGCCCCGCCATGATGATGGGCTTGCGGCCGATACGGTCCGACAGCGCGCCGCAGACGACGAAGAACGGCGTGGCCAGCACCAGCGCCGCGGCGATCATCAGGTTCGCCGCCTGCGCGTCCACCTTCAGCGTCTGGGTGAGGAAGAACAGCGCGTAGAACTGGCCCGTGTACCAGACCACCGCCTGCCCGGCGACCACGCCAAACAGCGCGAGCAGGACGATCTTCAGGTTGCCCCACTGCGCGAACGCCTCGCTCAGCGGCGCCTTGGACGTCTTGCCCTCGGCCTTCATCCTCTGGAAGGCGGGGGACTCGCTGAGCATGAGGCGGATCCAGATGGAGATGCCCAGCAGGAGCACCGAGATGAGGAACGGGATGCGCCAGCCCCAGGACTCGAAGGCCTCGACGCTCATCGACACGCGGCAGCCGAGGATGATCAGCAGCGACAGGAACAGGCCCAGCGTGGCCGTGGTCTGGATCCACGCCGTGTAGCTGCCGCGCTTGCCGTTGGGCGCGTGCTCGGCCACGTAGGTGGCCGCCCCGCCGTACTCACCGCCCAGCGCCAGGCCCTGCAGCAGCCGCAGCACGATGAGGATGATGGGCGCGACGATGCCCAGCGTCGCGTACCCGGGCAGCAGGCCGACGATGAACGTCGAGATGCCCATGATGAGGATGGTGACGAGGAAGGTGTACTTGCGGCCCACCAGGTCCCCGAGCCGTCCGAACACCAGCGCGCCGAAGGGCCGCACCGCGAAGCCCGCGGCGAACGCCAGCAGCGCGAAGATGAACGCCGCCGTGGGGTTGACGCCGGAGAAGAACTGCTTGGCGATGATCGCGCTGAGCGAGCCGTACAGATAGAAGTCGTACCACTCGAACACCGTGCCCAGCGAGGAGGCGAAGATGACGCGCTTCTCCTCGGAGGTCATGGGTTGGGCGGCGACTGCGGAGCTGCTCGGGGGCGAAGCCGGGGCGTCGGGAGGAGCCATAGCGACTCCCAGTAAACATCACTTCATGCGACCAGGCCCTACCAACGCGCTCGAAAGTCGAGCGTTTCACACATGCCTGGGAGGCCAATTCCTCTCCGCCGCGCAAGCCGCTCATTGCCACTCTCAAGGAAGACATGTTATCGCCGATTTCACTCGATTACGGAGATTGCATGTTCATCCAAGACCTCCATTCGCGGCGCGCGCGCTGGCACGTGCCGGGCCTCCTCGCGCCACTGCTCGGGCTCCTCCTGGCTCCGGGTGAGGCGGACGCGGTGCCGCGCCCCCAGCTGGTCAATACGCGCATCTCCACGCCCTTCGGCGCCAACGGCCACTCCTCCACGATTGATGGCCGGGTCTTCATCGGCAACGTGCGGGAGGACCAGGTGACGACGACCACCACCTGGAGGGCTCGGGTCTTCCGGCCCGAGGCGGTGACCTACGACGCCGAGGGCAAGCCTGGCTTCGCGAGTGCCTTCTCCACCGGGAAGACCCTGGACGTGAAGAACGGGGAGAACGCGCTGGCGTTCTGCTTCACCCAGCCCGCGCAGCCCTACACGCTCAGCAGCGGCGTGGCCATCTACCAGCCCTTCCTCTTCGACTCGCAGATGTACAACGGCCCGAACATCTTCCGCCGCCGCACCGTGGACATCCGGGTGAGCCAGCCGTTCACGCCCCAGGCGGAGATCGCCTCGTTCACGACGGGCGCGCTGGAGACCCTGACCACCGTCACGGGCGCCCACATCCGGGGCATCGAGCCGACGATGACCTCCGACGGGCGGCTGCTCATCTACCAGGGCGGTCCGGACAACAACGGCGTCATCGACCACCTGATGTACTCCTACAACCCCACGCCCTGCGCCAGCACGGGCTGGAGCACCCCGCGCCCCGTGTCGGCGATGTTCAGCGACCCGAACACGGCGCTCAAGCGCTACCCGCTGGCCTGGCAGCGAATGAAGGCCGCCACGGGCGAGGAGTTCGGTGACACCGCCGCGACAGGGCTGATCCGCGGCGCCTATCCCTGGGTGGACCACGAGGGGCGCAACCTGCTCTACGCCGCCGTGCGGTACACGGATGGCGCGCGGCGCGAGGCCATCAGCCTGATCGGCTCGGAGACGGGCTGGGCCGCCTACCACATCGACGGGAGCCTCAACACGGACCGCCTGGACCGGGGTCACCTCTTCTACTCGGGCCCCATGTGGAACTTCGAGCAGGAGCGCCACCCGTCGCAGAACTTCCCGCCCGGCTCCAGCAACGAGACGAAGTACCTGCCCGTCACCAAGACGCACGACGTGCTGGCCCTCTTCGGCAGCAACACGGCGGACTACAACGAGGTGGACATCGGCGAGCTGCTCAACCCCTTCCAGGTGCTCTTCCTGCCGATGAACGAGCTGGTCACCCGGACCGGCGACTATGACGTGACGCGCACGCCGGACCTCTCGGGCCGCTTCTTCACGGGCACCGTCACCGGCACCGCGCAGATCTCCGACAAGAACAACGTGACGCAGCCGGCCTCGGGCTCGCTGTGGCAGCCGCAGGGCAAGGGCAAGGCGCTGGTCCTCCCCGGCGGCGGGGCCCTCACCGTGAACCTCGCGGATGCCAGCGGCACCACGCCCGGCATCGGCGCGCCGGTGAAGGGCTTCACCGTGCAGCTCGCCGTCCGCCCGGACGCGGCCATCAACCAGGGCTGCACGACGGGCAACCCGTACCGCTACCTGCTGCAGAAGCGCGGCACGCTGGACCTCATCTACGAGGCGAACGACACGGTCCAGATGTCGTTCCAGATCAACGGGCAGCGGGTACGCCTGGGACGGAGCCCCGTGCTGCCCAAGGGCGTGTGGACCCACCTGGCCTACACCTGGGACGGAACGACGGGGCAGTTCGCCGAGTACGTCAACGGCGTGGAGACGGGGCGGGTGCTCCCCACGGCGCCGGGCACCTTCCAGCTGGGCACGGGGGTGCTGTCCATCGGCGCGGGAGTGACGCTGGACACGCAGGCCTGCCCGGCCAATGGCGAAGGCTCGTTCAAGGGGTTCATCGACGAGGTGCGGTTCTTCGCCCACACACGCTCCAACCGCAGCGTCTGCATGTCGACGCTGGGCGCGGACTGCAAGGAGGCGGCGATCCAGGAGGAGCCCACGCTCGGCCAGTTCGTCATGAGCCACCAGTTCCCGGGCTGCAACAGCGTCTCCGCGCTGGGCTCGCAGGCGTGCGCCGCGGCCATGCACCGCGTCTGCGCCCAGCGAGGAGCGGACGACGCGCTGAGCAGCGCCACCAACTTCTACGAGACGCTCCAGCAGGTCATCGGCAACCGTCCCCCCATCTCCCTGGTGGGCGTCCCGTCCTCAGCGACGGCCACCGAGGTGAACGTGGCCTGCGCCCCCATCCAGCACGAGAGCCTGGCGGTGACGTTCGAGGAGCTGGCGCGCAAGCACTCCGGCTGCGCGGATGAGCGGTCCATCTCCTCCACGCACTGCACCGCGGCCGCGCGCCGCTGGTGCACGAGCCTGGGCTGGACGACGGGGCAGATCTTCGAGATGACGTCCCGGCCGTGGGTGGGCTGCTTCAACTCGGGGCTGCGCCAGAACGTGCCCTGGAGCCAGCTTGGGCCGGCCTCCAGCACGGGCAACTTCGCGGCCGCGGCCTCCCGGCTGGAGGTCAGCGCCTGGTGCCAGACGCGAGGCTACGGCGCCGGCGTCGTCCAGGAGATCCCCAGCGCCACCGAGGCCCTCGTCCACTGCTTCCAGCCATCCGTGACGCGGCCGTGGAGGTTCATGCCCTGACGGCGCTCCTCAAGCCGTGGCGGACACCGGGTGGTGGGCGATGGCTGGCAGACGGATGCACAGCCGCGCCCCACCCTCTTCCCGGTTCGCCGCCGTCAGCGTGCCACCGAACTGCTCCACGTACTCCCGCGACAGCATCAGCCCGAGCCCCGTGCCTCGCTCGGGCTCCTTCGTCGTGAAGAAGGGCTCGAACAACCTGGGCAGCACCTCCTCGGGGAAGCCGGGGCCGTTGTCCTCGATGAGCAGTTGGACCGCCTCGCCCTCCACACGCGCCTGGACCCGGACTTCGCTCTCCTGCCCGCGGCGAGCCTCCAGCGCGTCACTGGCGTTGACCAGCAGGTTGAGGATGACCTGCGCCAGCCGTCGGCGCACCACGTGGACCTCGGGCAGCTCCGCGGGCAGCTCCACCCGAAGCCGGGCCACGCTCTTGAGCCGGACGGACGCCAGCCGCGCCGCATCCGTCACCACCTCCGCGAGCGAGCACCGCGCGGGCTCCTCCGTCGCGTCCATCCGCGAGAAGCCGCGGAGATCGGACACGATCTGCCGGATGCGCTCCACGCCGCTGTTCACGTCCTGGAACGCCTCGCGCACCTCCTCTCGGGAGCCCGGCGGCGTGCTCAGCAGCTCCCGCCCCAGGAAGTCCAGGTTCGTACGCACATAGGCGATGGGGTTGTTCAGCTCGTGCGCCACGCCCGCCGCCAGGCGGCCGATGGTGGCCAGCCGCTCGGACTGGGCCCGGCGGCGCTCGCTCGCGGCCAGCTTCTCCAGGGCCTCGCGCCGCGAGCGCTCCAGCCGCGTCTCGTTCTCCGCGAGCCGCGCCTTGCGGAACTGAACGCCCCCGTACAGCCCGAAGAACATCATCACGAGCATCATCAGCGACCACAGGAAGGCCTCGAGCGGTGACGCTCCCGAGGCATGCAGCATCCACCCGCCGCCCAGCGCGCTCACGAGGCCGCACGTCACGGGCGCCCCCAGCGTCTCGGTGGACGCCATCGCCATCACGAGCGGAATCGCGGGGGAGAAGGAGAAGTACGGCCCATGGGGCCCGCCGCCCAAGGCGACCAGCCCCAGGTAGCAGAGCGCGGAGACGATCCCGTAGCCCGAGCTCACCAGCCATGACTGGAAGGGGCTCGTGTGGTTCATCGCCAGCCCGGTCAGGATCATCGCCACCGCCCAGGCCAGCCGCACCGCGAGCGGCTCCCAGCTGGCGTGCTCCAGGATGAGCAGATCCACGCCGTAGAGGAGGACGACCACCACGGCAAACACCACCAGCGTCCGTTGACGTACCCGTCCTTTTTCCTGGGCGTCTGTTCCACTCATGCCGACGAGAGTGAATCGATGGATTCTTGCTCGCAACGCGAGGGGACAGCGGCGTCATTGAAGCGACAGTCCTATCGGCTCGGAGGGCCGAGCCTCCTCCGAGGGGTACCTGTACCCACAATCCCACCTCCACGGAAAGCCTGCCGTCCCGGAGACAACTGTCTCCGCTCTGGTGACTGCCGACACCAGGGGCGGGGACTCCACGAGGCCCCGGGGCCCCGCGTCAAAGGGGCGCTCCAGGCGGTGGGGCCTCCTCCGGCCGTGGCATGCCCGTCGCAGTAGGCGGGGGGGCTGCTCGCAGGCCCTGGAGCCCCCCGCCGTGTCCTACCCGTCCTCACCCTCCCGTCGAAAGGCCGTCCGCCCGAGCTCGCAGCGGGGCCAGGCCACCGTGGAGGCCGCCATCAGCCTCCCGCTGACCCTCTTCCTCTTCCTGGGCACGCTGCAGCTGTTCCTGCTGCTCCAGGCCCAGGCGCTCACCGGCTACGCCGCCTTCCGGGCCGTGCGCACCGGCAGCGTCAAGTACGGGGACTGCGAGGCGATGACGCACGCGGCCATCGCCTCGCTGCTGCCCTCCTTCGCTCGCACGGACTCGGCGGTGGCGCTGGGCACCTCCTTCCGCCTCCACCGCGAGAACCGCTTCACTCCCGCGGCGGACAGCGGGCACTCCGGCAGCATCGTCTGGATTGCCCGGGAGCGCCCGCTGGCCTCGGAGATCCGCGCGGACGAGGAGCGCAGCTTCGATGATCCGGCTCGCTACTCCAGCGTCACGGACGTCACCCGGCTCGAGGCGCGGCTCGTCTTCTGGTACCCCATGCGCGTCCCCTTCGCGAACTGGGTGCTGAGCCGGATGTTCCTGGCCCAGCTGGGGCTGCGCGACTTCGTCGCCGTGGACCCGCTGGTGCCCGCTCACGATGCGCGCTGGGGCGCGACCAGGCCCGTCACGCTCGAGGCCTCCATCCGCGAGGAGATGCTGCGGCGCGCCGACCGCCGCCAGTACGCCTTCCCGCTCCAGGCCACCTACGCCATGCGGATGATGACGCCGCCGCGTCCGCGGTTCTTCGCCACGCAGAACTGCCCCTTCCCCTCGGAGGCGCCATGAGCTCCCGCTCCCCTCGCGGACAGTCGCTGATCCTCATGTGCATCGCGCTGCTGTTCCTGGTGCTGATGGTGTGCCTCACCCTGTCCTTCTCCATGAAGCTGCGCGACAAGATGGAGACGCAGAACGTGGCGGACCTGGCGGCCTACAGCGGCGCGGTGGCCACCGCGCGCACGTTCAACAGCGTGGCCCTCATGCGGCGCGCGCAGACCGGCAACCTGGTGGCCATCTCCTCGGTGATGAGCCTCATCAGCTGGACGAGCATGGTGCGCGCGGACCTCAACTCCGCTCGCATGGCCGCCCACGGCTGCTCCGCCGCCGCCACCACCCTGGAGGCGCTGGACGAGAAGAACGCGGAGATTGAGGAGCGGTGGCACGAGCTGGACGCCCGCGCCGGCGTGCAGGCCTACAACATCCAGATCCTCGGCAACTACCTGGCCTACCTGCAGGGAAAGATGTTCGAGGAGCTGCAGCAGTCCGTCTCGGGCGGCCCCGAGTCCTTCGCCGCGCGCATGACGGCCATGGCCAGTGAAAACAGCCGCTTCCCGGGCGAGCTGCACGCCGGCCCCACCCCCGTGTCCGTGGGGGAGCTGGTGCATGCGACGTCGGGCGGCAATGGCCACGCCATGGACATGGCCATGGCCTCCCGCGGGTACGGGTTCATCACCCGCCGCCAGGTGGACCCCTCCATGAACGCCCCGGGCGGAATCCTGGGAGCGCTGGGCGCGGCCGGGGCCCGCCTGCGCGTCATCGAGGGCGGCGGCAGCGCCTACTGGGGCTCGGAGCTGGGCCACGGCGGCCGAGCGGACTCCACGTGGTTCACCTTCGCGGAGGACCACGCCACCCTGGAGGTGACCTTCCCCGGCTGCGCCCCCTTCCGCGTCACGGCCACCGCCGGCGTGCGGGCCACCGACAAGGAGGATGCCTCGGACGACCACTGGTGGACCCCGGCCAGCTCGAAGCTGGGCCAGGCGGATGTAGGCATGGAGAAGCAGCACCGGCACACCCTCATGTCCTGCTGGCCGCGCCAGTTCTGCCCCAACACCTTCATTGGCGGCATGACGTACAACACCGCCGACCAGGAGGAAGCCAACCTCTGGGCCCAGCCCAAGAATTTCGCGCTGGTACAGCGCGACTACCGGGCGCGGGGACGCAACAGCGCGCCCTGGGAGCTCGTCTTCCAGCTGCGCTTCACCCCCGACTCCAACAGCTCCTTCGACAGCCACGGCTGGAACACGGCGGATGG
The DNA here is from genome assembly GCF_020103725.1 of Hyalangium gracile. Taxonomy (NCBI): domain Bacteria; kingdom Pseudomonadati; phylum Myxococcota; class Myxococcia; order Myxococcales; family Archangiaceae; genus Hyalangium; species Hyalangium gracile. The sequence continues at coordinate 165,595 of NZ_JAHXBG010000021.1, forward strand.
CACCGACATCAGCGTGCAGTCGGCGCTGGGCACCGGGCTGGCCTACTACCACCGGCCGGGCCACTGGAACGAGCCCCCCAACCTCTGGAACCCCTTCTGGCGCGCCACCCTCGTCTCGGCCGATGTCGATGCCGCGGGGGACCCTCGGAGAGGCGGCACGGACATTGCTGACACGGTGGGAGAGCCCGCCGCGGAAGCGCTCCGGCAGCTCACTCTCGCTGGCTACAAAGGAGTCCACTGATGCGCGCCGCCCCCCACGCCTCCCGAGGACAAGCCCTGGTGGAGCTGAGCCTGGGACTGCTCACCTTCACCGTCGTGGCGGTGTACGGCATCCACTTCGCCGAGGTGGGCTACCTCTCGCTCAAGGTGCCCGAGGCGGCCGTCTCTCCGCTGTGGGACAGCACCGCGCTGCGCGTGCACCGCATGGAGCCCCGGAAGGAGCAGATTGGTGACTTCCGCTCCTTCGAGAACATCGCCCCCGAGGTGCAGGCCCACGCCCGCGCGCGCTACGGAGACTTCGATGGGCGCAGCTCCACCCTGAACGGCCGCCCCGAGCTCACCCAGGTCTTCACGCGGATGAACGGGCTGAAGCTGGACTGCACCCGGGATGATCAGGTGGCGTTCGACGTGCCCCGCAGCCGCCGCCCGGCGCTGATGATGCCCCAGGACGGAGACTTCGGCGTTCCCCAGCCCGGGCAGGACCTGGGCGAGGAGACGGACAGCCCGCTCGACGGCATCTACGAGAACGTGGGCGGCATCAGCTGCTCGGCGCAGGCGGACCTCCAGGGGCTGCCGTCGCTGCCCGTCCTCGTGCTGGACAAGGCGCGCGCCCTCATCCATGGCGAGGCGCCGGCGCAGCACGAGACGATGAAGGCCTGCGCGACGGGCCAGGCCGTGGGCGGCGTGTGCTCCGGGCGCTATGGAATCCTCCTGGGGGACTTCGGCTTCGCCGACGCGGACCTGGGCGACCACTGCCCCCTGCAGGCCGAGCGCCCCAATGAGCCCTGCCGCGAGAACCCCACCTTCTATTACGCGGCGATGAAGGTGTTCTCCAACAACGGGCGCGCCGCGGGCCGCGCGGCCTCCGACTTCGCCGAGGCCTTCGCCGGCTACAGCCCCATCGACGAGAACGGCTTCTTCATGAGCTACCGCGGCGAGGAGGACGACTACATCGAGAACGACACGCCGCGCGGCGAGGAGCTGGACGAGGTGGACCGCCCCCGCAACACCGGCGGCCCGGACCACAAGCCGACCGCCGTGCGCCGTGCGTCCAACCTGTGCTTCCTGGGGATGCGGGAATGCTGAGCCCACTGATCGCCGTCACGGTGCTGCTGGCCGCCGCTCCCGGCGCGGATCCGCTCCGCTGGGAGGTGCCGGGCCTGGTCACCCAGGTGGAGGTGCCCGGCCGGATGAACATGGCGGGCATTCCCATCCGCCTGCAGGCCTATACCTCCCGGCACTCGGTGCAGCAGCTGCTGCAGCACTTCGCCACCGCCTTCGACGAGGCCGGCTTCTACATCGAGCGCAACCAGCGCCAGTTCGCGGCCCAGCCGCACCTCACGGCGCTGGATACGAAGACGTTCACCGCCTACACCGTCATCCTCGAGCGCGAGCCGAGCGGGCTCACCTCCGTGGTGATTGGCGAGGCGAAGCTCGGGGCAGCTGCTCCGCCTGCCAGGCCGTCCTCCACCCTGCTCTACCCCGGCGCCCAGAGCCCCGTGCAGGGTGACTTCGAGGGGGCACGGACGCTGGCGTATCAGGTGGTGGCCAGCAAGGAGCAGGTGGCGGACTGGTACCGCGAGCAGCTCACGCGCGCCGGTTTCCAGGAAGAGGCGCCCGGCATCTTCCGCCGCTCCGAGCAGGAGCTTCGCCTGAACCTCACGCAGAGCGGGGGCTCGGTCCAGGTGGGGGTGTTCCTCACGACCGCGGGCGCGGCGGCGCCCTGAGGCGGCGGGGAGCTTCACCTCCGCGGGAGCGTGACGATGAACTCCGCGTACTCGCCCTCCCGTGTCTCGACCCGGAGGGTGCCGTTGTTGCCCTGCTCGATGATCTCCCGGCTGAGGGACAGGCCGAGCCCGGTGCCCTCGCCAGCCGGCTTCGTCGTGAAGAAGGGCTCGAAGATCCGCTGCAGCGCGGCGGCGGGGATGCCCGTGCCGTTGTCTCGGATGCGGAGCTCCACGGAGTCCCCCAGGTCGCGGCTCTTGAGCACGAGCTCGGGCACGTACCCCTGCCCGGCGCTCGCCTTACGCTTCGCGCTGACCGAGAAGCACGCGTTGTTCAGGAGGTTCAGCAGCACCTGCCCCACCTCGTGCTGGGACACCTTCACCAGGCCGAGTGAGGCGTCCAGCTCCAGCAGGAGCGTGACGGTGAAGGACGGATCGCTGGCTCGCGCCGCCTGACAGGCCAGGCTCGCGGACTCGCGGAGGAGGAGGTTGAGGTCCGTCTCCGTCCGCTCGCTGGAGATGCCTCGGGCGTGCTGCAGCATCGAGCCGATGATGCGGGAGGCGCGGTCTCCGTGCTCGAGCACCTTGGAGAGGCTGGTCTTCATGTCCGCGCCGATGCCCTGGAGGAACTCCGCCTGCGTCGGCTCGAGGCGCTGGGAGAGCCGCGGCAGCTCCCCGACGAGCTCATCGCACAGCTCCGCCGTGTGCTCGGAGAAGTTGAGGATGAAGTTCATCGGGTTGCGGATCTCGTGGGCAATGCCCGCGGTGAGCGAGCCGAGCGCCGCCAGCCGGCTCTGGGTGATGAGCTGGTCCTGCGTGTCTCGCAGCTCCTGGAGCGTGGCCGCCAGCGTCTCGTTCTTCTCCGTCAGCTCCCGCGTCCGCGCCTTCACCCGCTGATCCAGCGTCTCGTAGAGCACCGCGTTCTCCAGGGCGATGGCGGCCTGGGTGGCCAGCAGCTGCAGGGTGTGGGTGCGCTCCGGCGTGAACGCGCCGACCGTGAGGCTGTTCTCCAGGTAGAGGATGCCTCGCCGTCGGGCCTGTCCCACCGCTGGCAGGCAGAGCACCGAGCGCACCCGGCGCGAGGCGATGTCGGGATCTCCCCGGAAGGACGCATCCTCCAGGGCATCGTCCAGCACCACCGTCTTCCCCGTGCGCTGGACGTACTGGATGAGGCTGCGCGGGACGTCGGAGCAGCTCTCCAGGGGCACCGACTGCTGCACCTGGACGGTGTCCGCCTCCAGGGAGACGGTGGCCTCGACGAGCAGGCGCCCCTCTCGCTCGAGGATGAGGACGCCGCGACGCGCCCCCGCGTTCTCCATCCCGATGCGGACGATGCGCTCCATCAGCCGGCCAAGGACGATCTCTCCCGAGAGCGCCTGGGCCGCCTTCATGACGGTGGCCAGATCGATGCGCTCGGCGTGCAGGCGCGAGGGGTCTACCGCCGCTCGCGCGGGGGCCTGGGACTTCGCGGCGCCGAAGAGCTCGGGATGGTCCGCCTCCAGGCTCGCGCCCTTGGTAGCCGCCCCCCAGCGGGAGTACAGGAGGTGTGACTCCAGCAGGTAGCCCCTGGCCGCCTTGGGCCGCCCCAGCTCGAGGTAGTGTCTGCCGGCCAGCTCGTTGGCGAGCGCCTCGTGATGCAGGTACCCGGCCTCCCGCGCGGAGGCAATGGCCTCCTCATACAGCCGCGACGCCGGCTCGGACTCTCCCACCAGGCGCGCATGCTCCGCCGAGATGAGCAGGAGTTCGTGCTGGTAGTTGGCGGGGCACTGCTCCGCCCACTCGCGCACCTGCTCACGGTGCGAGGCGATCTCTCGCAGCCGCTCCTGGCGCTCCGAGGGCCCGGCCTTCGCGCACCGCGCGGCGAGGATGAGCGCGCGGTATAGGAAGTGGGTGGAGTAGTGCATCGTCCGGGGGACGATCTCGCGGCGCTTGTCCGCCTCATCGCTGGCCCGGAGCGCACCCTCGAAGTCGCCCCGGAGGTAGGAGACCAGGGACAGGAGCAGGTAGTACCAGTGGATGGCGAACTCGGCGTGGAGCCGCTCGAAGCGCTGGACGACAGCCTCCTCGCGAAACTCCTCCGCCTCCTCCGGGCCCGGGCGCAGCGCGCCTCCCTGCAGGCCGCGGACGAGGTGCTGCATCACTCGCAGCGACTCATGGAGGGGGGCGTAGCCGGAGGAGCGGACGTAGTCCTGGTACAGCAACCCCGTCTCGTGGACCTCGGAGAGGGGGCTGCCCTTGATGAACCTGGCGACCCAGATCCACATCGCGGCCCACGCGCCCCACCACCGATCGCCCGAGCGCAGGGCGTACTGATAGGACTCCTCGTAGAGGGGGATGTTCGTCCCGACCGGGTTGACGAAGTGGTTGATGAAGTTGGCGAAGGTGTTGTTCACCTTCGGGATGACCAGCGGGTGCTTGAACTTCTGGCTGACGGCCATCGCCAGCTTCCCGAAGGCGTAGGCGCGGGCGTAGTCCCCCTGCATCGCCAGCACCATGCCGTAGGCCACGTAGCCACAGGCCGAGAACTCCGAGTTACCGCTCGACAGCGAGAGCGCCGCCATGTGCAAGGCCGTCAGGTAGACCGGCATCGGCTCTCCCATCATCAGCGCGCACGTCCACGTCTCGTGGAGCAGCGCCAGGCAGCTGGCCTTCTCCGTGTCCTGCATCACCGGCAGCGCCACGAACTCCTGGAGCTCCCGCTCGCCGATGAGCCGCTGGAGCTCCGCGGTCCTGGCCTCGATCAGCGCCCCGGCTGCGTCCGGCTCCGTCGGCAGCTCGATGCCCAGGAGCCGCAGGCCCTCCCGGCCCAGCTCGAACCCCTCCTGGACCTTCGCCGAGGTCTGGAGGATGCGGCACATGAGCGGGTAGAGCTCACCGAGGTGCTCGCGGGTCTTCGCCCGCCGCGCGGCGAGCGCGAACAGCGCCTCGGCCCGCTCGAGGTGGCCGCAGAGGAACGAGCTCTCGATCAAGTCGCGGTGGAGGGCGAACGTGAGCTCGGAGTGGCTGTCCCAGGCATCCTCTGGGAGCAACCGGAGGCCTTGCTGCAGGTAGCTGACGGCGGCCTCGTAGGCGGTGGTGGCCCTGGCGCGCTGAGCGGCCAGCAGGTTCATGCGGGCACAGGTGGACCGCTCCGCCGCCGAGGCCATCAGCCCGCTGCCGAGGTTGAGGTGGCTGACCAGCTCGAAGATGCGCTCGCTCTGCTGCTCCGGGGTGAGCTTCTCGAGCAGCCGCTGACCGATCCGCAGGCTGAGCGCTTCCTGCTGGTCCTCGGGAATCTGGGAGCGCGCCGCCTTCCGGACCCGATCGTGCGCAAAGCGGTAGAGGACCTGCGTCGGCTGGGGGGCGTCCTTCCGCTCTTCCCGAGCCCAGAGGTAGTACTGGGAGCTGTTGTCGTGCAGCACGAGGAGCCCATCCCGCGCCGGGTCCCAGAGCCACTGGGCGACGCTGCGGAGTGGAGCGTCGAGGATGATGGAGACGGAGCCGAGATCGAAGGTGCCGCCGAGGCTGCTGGCCAGCATGAGCGCCCGCTGCGTCTGCTCGGGGTAGCGCTTGATCTTCTTCACCATGAGCTCGACGACGTTCTCGCTGACCCCGAGGCGCTGAAGCCGCCCGAGGTTCCACGTCCAGCGCCGCTCCTGGGAGTCGAAGCGCAGGAGCCCGTCCTGGTACAGGGTGTCGAAGAGCTGGGTGATGAAGAAGGGGTTGCCGCCCGTCTTCTCCAGGACGAGCTCGGCCAGCGGCTGGCCCACGGCCACCGGGCAGCCCAGGGTGTCCGTCACCATCGTCACCACCTGCTCCAGGTGGAGAGGCCCCATGGAGATCCGCGTGGGCGGCGGCGTGCGCTGCTCCAGCTCGGCGAGCGCGAGCGCCAGCGGATCCGTCGGAAGGACTTCGTCGTCACGGCAGGCGCCGACGATCAGCAGATGCGAGGCGGACGGGCTCGTGGCGAGCTGGGTGAGGAAGCGCAGGGAGGCGGGCTCGAGCCACTGCAGATCATCCAGGAAGATGACCAGCGGGTGCGCCACCGTGGCGAACGCCAGCAGGAACTGAGTGAGGGCGGCCTCGAACCGGCTGTGCGTCTCCGCCGCGGGAAGCGCGGGCAGGAGGGGCTGCTCTCCCAGGACGTACACGAGCTCGGGGACCCGCTCGATGAGCAGCTGCCCGTTGCCGTTCACCGCGTCGCGCAGGACGGAGCGCCACTGCTCCAGTCGCGCCTCGCTCTCGGTGAGCAGCTGGCGCGCCAGCTCCTCGAGCACCTGGGTGAAGATGGACAGCGGCGTCTGCCCTACCTGATCGCACTTGCCGGTGGCGAAGTAGCCGCGCCGCGCCGCGATGGGCTTGTGGATCTCCCGCACGACGACGGACTTGCCCACCCCGGAGGGGCCTCCGACGATGAGCAGCTCGACGCGGCCCGCGGCGGCCCGCTCGAAGGCGGCCATGAGCGTGGCCAGGGCCTCCTCGCGGCCATAGAGCTTCTCGGAGATGTGCAGCGTCCGGCGGACATCCTGCTGGCCTGGCGGAAAGGGGGCGATGTGGCCGGTGGCCTCCAGCTGGCGCGCGCACTCGGAGAGATCCGCCAGCAGCCCTTCGGCGCTCTGGTAGCGGTCCTCCGCGTTCTTCTCCAGGAGCTTGCAGAGGATGGCGGAGAGCGGCTCGGGGATGGAGGGCCGCCGCAGGTGCGGAGGCTGGGGCGGCCGGGCGATGTGACAGGAGATGAGCTCCACGGCCTCCTGCGTGTCGAAGGGCGGAGTGCCCACCAGCAGGTGATAGAAGGTCGCTCCCAGCGCATAGAGGTCCGCGCGATGATCGATGGCGCGGTTCATCCGGCCCGTCTGCTCCGGGGAGATGTAGGCCAGCGTTCCCTCGATGAGCGCGGACGTCCGGAACTCCTGCCGCTCCCGGGTGAGGATGGAGGCCAGGGCGAAGTTCCCCAGCTTCACCTGCCGGGAATGCGGGTTGTAGAAGACGTTGGCGGGGCAGATGTCCTTGTGGATGATTTCGTGCCGGTGAAGGGACTCCACGGCACGGGTGAGTGCCTGCGCCACTTCCAGGAAGCGCCCCACCTCGAATGGCCCGTGCGTGGCCAGATGGTCAGCCAGCGAGATCGCCCCAAAGTCTTCCAGGACGAGCGTGCACGAGCGCCCATGAGGGACGAGCGCGAGGTGCTGGACGATTCCCTCCACCTCCAGCTTGCGGCCGATCTCGTGCTCGCGCTCGAGCAGCGCCAGCTCCGCCGGCAGGGGATAGGGAGCGACCGGCGTCTTGAGGATGACGAAGCAGCCCTCCCGCTCCGAGTAGGCGCGGTGGATGACCGACCCTGAGCCCTGGTGCAACTTCTCCTCGATACGGTATCCAGGGATGGCCTGCATGCGGCTGGAGATGGCTCCTGCGGTGGGGGGCGCCATCCTACAGCGTGATGAAGCCTCCAGGGGCAGGCTCCCCAGCGAGGAAGCAGCCTCGCCGTCATGCGCCGCCAGTGTGCCCTGAGAGGGTTTAAGGGACTCCGGATGCCGACGGGATGCGCCGCGCATCACGGGCCTCGGGAGCCATTCTGGGATGTGGGAACGGGCATGGCTCCTCCACTTGGGGATCGCTCCACCCTACGCGCGATGACGCCCCCCGCCCTGTGAGCCCGTTCACAGGACCTTGATGAAAATCTTCACCGGGAGAGCATCAGGTCAGCTGGCCAGCGCCTGGGCCCACGGTTGGGGATCCACAGGTCGCGGTCGAGTTCGAGGCCACCTCGCGTGACGTCATCGACTCGATGCGCATCGAGGAGAAGATGACCACCGGCCAGATGGCGAAGCGCTCCGAGGAGGCCCGGCGCGCCGCGAACTGAGGACTGGGGCGGAGAGGCTGCTGGACCGCGACGGGGGGGATTCCGTGGTCAGCACGGCTACCCTCTCCCACACCTGGGAGGAGCGGATCTTTTTTGCGACTGCCGGCGGCGAGAACTGTCTCTCCCGTGAGGCTTCAAAAAAGGTCCCTTTCCTACCAGGAGGAATCCCCGTGTCCCTCAAGAGCGTCTCCTACAAGCCCCCGGTGCGGCCGTCTGCTCCTCCCTCCGCTCCGGCTGCACCGGCGGCGAGCGCGCCCCCGACGAGCGCCGCGTCTCCCGCGAGCACCTTCACGGCCACGCGCTTCGAGCCGCCCGCCCGTCGCCCCATGTCGCCGGACGGCACGTCGAGCACCCTGCGAAACGAGGTGCTCGGGGATGGGAAGGCCAACTGCCTGGAGAAGGCCAGCAACCTGGCGCGTCCAAACGACACGGTGGTGCTCTTCCGGGACGCGAATGATCCCGTCGGCCACGCCGTGGTGCAGCGCCCCGATGGCAGCGTGGTGGATCCGAACAATCCGAGCATCACCTACCCCGATCTCGGCAGCTGGCAGGCCTCCCACCCGGAGTACAACTCGCCCGCGAAGGTGCCGGCCTCGGCCCTGAAGCAGGTGCTGTCGCTGCCTCCCGGGCCGAAGCGCGATGCGGCCATCTCCGCGCTCGGTCTGTCGGGCGTGGCCAACCGCCAGGTCGCCGACGGCCCGCTGCCCTCGGGGGTGCGGGTGGACGCCAGTGACGGCCTCAGGCTCCGCGAGGGCGCGGGCACGAACACCAAGGAGCAGCGGATGCTGACGAACGGCACCGAGCTCACCGTGCTGGGCAGCCATGAGACCCAAACCGACTGGCTCTTCGTGCAGACCAGCGATGGGCTCACGGGCTACGTGCACCAGGGCTACGTCCAGCCCACGGACGGGCAGAGCTACCCGGGCATCGGCGATCTGGGCGACTCGCGCCAGGCCCAGGGCGGCGGCACGGTGGGCGGCTCGACGCCTCCTCCCTCCGGCCCGGCGGGGGGCTTCCAGTCGGGCTCGGTGGGCGTGTCTCCCAGCGTCACGCTGGGCACCGTCACCGAGGGGCGCACGCAGGAGAACCTCGATGCGCGTACGCCGCACTTCTCCCAGGGAGACCCGCTCTACTCCGCCAGCACCATCCCAGCCTGGGGTGGAACCGCCAGCATCAAGGACGCGGGCTGCCTCATCACCTGCAAGGCCATGGCGATCAGCGCCTACCAGAATGGCGATGGGCAGCCGATGGTGAGCCCGGGAGACCTGGCCGACACCTCCAACAGCGCCGCGGTGACGGTGGGTGACCGCACCTTCGTCCAGCACAGCCCCGCGTTCGGTCAGGGGGCCATCGATCGCGCGCTCGAGCAGGGGCTGCCGGTGGCCGTGCGCCTGGACGGGCCGTACGGCGAGCACTGGGTGCTCATCACCGGCAAGAACACCGACGGTACCTACACGGCGCGTGATCCGGGCTTCCGCGCGAACGCGGGCACCAACGACAGCTGCCAGGACATCTCCCTCACCTGGAACGGGACGACGCTCACGGGCCAGGCGCCTTTCGGCAAGGGCGCCTACACGGCGAACACCTCGGTGAACATGCACATCTACGCGCCCGAGGGGGCGTATACGCCCTGAGTAGCCTCGACTTCGAGACGAGGCCGCCCGAGCTTGCGCCGGGCGGCTGTCTCGAGGCCGTGATCAACGCATGTTGTTGATGATGGCCATGCTCATGTCGTTGAGCTTCTTCATGATGTTGCTGATGAGGCTGACGGCCTGCTGCTCCTTGTCGAGCTGCATCTGAGCCGCCATCATTCTCTGCTGGTCCGGGGGAAGCCCGGCGAGAACGTCGAGCTGAGACTGCGACAGTCCCGGGGTGCCAGCGGCGGCCTTGAACGCGGAATCAATGGTAGACATGTGGAGCCTCCTGCCGCGACAGGGTGGATTCCCTGTCGCGTTGCAGAGAGGTACCGGAGCACCAGCGAAACCTCTGTACCGCTGGGGAAGTAGGCTCGCCGTCAACGCGGCGAGGACTCACTGGAAGCGGTCAGCTCGTTCCAGCGGGCAACGGTCAGCTCGGTGTAGCGGGCCTTGTCCAGGCCGTAGGAGCTCCCTCATCTCCGGCTCCATCCGTCCGCTGCCCTGCTCCTGGATGAACGCGCGACGAACCATCGAAGACCTCCACTTCACTCAATCCCTCGGCGGCGTGGCGGGCGCCATTCCTGGCCGGTGCTCGCCCTGCTCGACCCAGGGCTGAAGCCCTAGCCGCAGCCATGCCCGCAGCGGACGCTCCACATAGCGGTGGCTCAGCAGCGACACCGCGACCAGGATCGAGAGCGTCAGCACGAAGAACAGTCGCGGCGCCGTGTCGAACATCGGAACCGCCAGCCATCCCAGGCCGGCGGTGACTCCGATCCAGACCGGGTGCTGGAGGATGTACACCGCGTAGCTGGCCTCCCCGAGCCGCACGAGCAGGGGCCGCGACAGCCACCCGCCGAGCGCTCCACCTCCGCGCGCGAGCCCATACACCAGGGCCCCATACACAGGCGCCAGCAGCGCGTTGTGGAGCAGTGGCAGCGGCAGGCGAAGGCTCATCGCGAACGCCCCCAGCGTCAGCAGGGCGGCGCCCGTCGCCAGCAGCGCCCCCGAGCGCCGAGGCCCCGCCTCTCGCTGCTCCAGGAGGAAGAGGCGCCCCAGCACCATCCCCATGAGGAACTCGGGCAGCCGCAGCAGCGGATTGTACCGGAGCACCGCGAGCCACGGGCCCTGCGTCAACAGGTTGCCAGGGCCTCCATCCGGCTCGAGCACCATGTACACGAAGGACGGCAGCAGCCCCAGGCCCCACAGCGCGGCCAGCGTCCAGCCCAGTCGCTCGCGCCGCAGCCTTCCCACCCAGACCGCGGCCACGGGGAACACCGCGTAGAAGAACGCCTCCACGGCGACGGACCAGCCCGGAGTGTTCCACGTCGTCGCCAGGGAGGGCAGCCACGCCTGGACCAGCATCAGCGAGCTGACCCCGCTCATCACCAGCTGCGAGGCCCACGCTTCGTGCCCCTGCCGCGCCTCGAACAGGGCCTGAGGCGCCATCAGCAGCAGCGCGAGCACATAGACGGGATACACCCGCGCGAGCCGGGCCACCCAGAATGCACGAGGGGCCACGTCCATCCCTCCGTCGGGGCCCACGTAGTTGTAGGCGAGCACGAACCCCGAGAGCACGAAGAAGAGCCCCACCGAGGCATAGCCGCACAGGTAGATGGACACCAGCCACCGGGGAGCGTGGTCGAACCAGAAGCCCCCGAAGTGGAAGACCACCACGTGGAGCGCCGCCCAGAAGCGCAGTCCGGTCAACGCTGGCAGTGCCCTCTGTCCGGTGCTGGCGCTGCGCATGCGCTCCCGTCACGTCGCGTCCAGCGGAATTCTTACACCGGCAGGTGGGAACAGGTGAAGCCGGCGGGTCCCTCGCGCACGGTTCCGCGAGGCGCTCGCCTGGTCGGCTGCCCCAGATGTCGGCTCAGAACGCCGTCTGGCCGCCGTCCACCGGCAGGGCGACGCCCGTGGTGAAGGCGGCGGCATCGCTGCACAGGTAGAGCACCGCCGCGGCGACCTCCTCGACCTTGCCGATACGGCCGACCGGATGCACGGAGAGCGCTATCTGGGCCTTGCGCGGATCCGTCTCGGCGGCGCGGCGGAACATGTCGGTGTCGATCACCGCCGGGCAGACCGCGTTGATGCGCACGTTCTTCTTCCCGTACTCGACCGCCGCCGAGCGGGTCAGGCCAATCACCGCGTGCTTCGAGGCGGCATAGATGCTCATCTTCGGGGCAGCGCCCAGGCCCGCGACGGAGGAGATGTTGACGATCGCGCCTCCGCCCTGAGCGAGCATCAGGGCAATCTCGTGCTTCATGCACAACCAGACGCCCTTGACGTTGACGGCCATGATCGCGTCGAACTCGCTCTCGGTGCCGTCGGCCAGCTTGCCCTTCTCGATCTCGATGCCGGCGTTGTTCACGGCATAGTCGAGGCGCCCGTAGGCCTCCTTGCAGCCCTCCACCAGCGCGCGGACCTCGGCATCCCGGGTGACGTCGCAGCGGATGAAGCGGGCCTCGCCGCCCGCCGCGCGGATCTGCGCGACAGTGCCCTCGCCACCTGCCGTGTCGACGTCGGAGACCACGACCTTGCGGCCCTCGCGGGCAAAGGCCAGCGCAATGGCACGGCCGATACCAGCGGCGGCGCCCGTGACCAGGGCGACCTGGCCGGACAGGAAAGCACTCATACGGCACTCCTCGGGAAGGACGGGGGCGCGGAGTCTATCCCGAGTTCCCACCGCCGATGCGGCCTACGAGCGGCTCCGCGAAAGATAAGCAGGCCCGAAGAAGTCTTTTCACGACTGCCGAAAAGGCTTCGCCACCTGAACCGGACAGCAGGCCCGCGTCCGCGCCCGCCTCCGGTCCCCCCTGCCGGGCGCGCTCTGTCCGAACTGGTCTGCCTGTCATACCAGTTCGGTACCGGTCCGAGCACAGGGGCCTCCCTGGCCAGACCGTTCCCCTGGCACAGGCGCCTCTCTCCAGGAGCAAGAACTTCTGCCGTCATAGGCCGCGAACTCGCGATGGAGCGCCCTATCAACGCCCCTCCTTGCGGCGAGTGAGGACGATGGTCGCCGGAGCACGCGCCACTTCGAGCTCAGCGCCACTCCACTTCGCGCGGCGACCGTTGATGCGCGCGTCGGACGGGTCGAAGAGATCGGCCGGGATGATGAAGCCGCCCGGCGGCCGGGCCGTTCCCTCGAGGCGGATGGTCAGACGGTCTCCCTCCGCCCTCAAGGTGAAGCTCAGCGCCCCCCAGGGCGTGTGATGGTTCTGGATGCGGACTCCGTCCCCCTGCAACCAGCTCTCCGGAACGCCGGCGGCAATGACGAGCGCGTCGTCGTCGCGCCGCTCGTATACGAAGAGGTCCAGCGCCGAGCGGATGAAGTCGGAGGCCACCCAGCCGTGCGGCATGTCCCCGATGAAGCGAGGCTCGCGCGGGTCTCGGCCCACGACCTCCGCCCACTGGTTCCAGGCATGCGGGCGACGATCGCCCATGAAGAAGTCGAGGGCCTCCAAGGCACGGTCTCGGCGACCGAGCCGGACGAACGCGCCGACAACGCGCCATTCGTAGGGAGTGTAGTCCTTCCAGGATGCGCCACCGTCACGCCTCGCCGTGAAGTTCCGCCAGTAGCGCTCGAAGGTTCCTTCCAGGAGGTCCGCGGGCAGCTGGCGCCGCAGTCCCCCAGGAGAGAGCGCGATCGTCGTCGAGGTGGCGTCGAAATCGCCCAGGTCCGCCGCACCGGCGATATAGGGAATGTCGAAGCGGCGCGCGGTCTCGCGCACGGAGCTCATCAGATCGGCGCGGAACTCATCGCGCTGCGCGGCCAGGCGCGCTCGCGTCCGGGCATCTCCAAACGTCGCCGCCAGCAGGACGGCGTCCTCGAAGCCTCGCAGCGTCCAGAAATCGTCCCAGTAGGAATAGGCGGGCTTCGCCGAATAGCCCTCGTGCGAGATGGAGGGCGGCATGAGCCCGAAGAGGTTGCGCCGCTCCGGCGTGTCGAGATGGGACTGCAAGCGCTCGGAGAGGCGCTGCTCGTTCATGTACCGAGCCGCCGCCTCCACCTTGGGCCAGACGGCCTGGAGCAGCGCGCGGTCTCCGGTGTAGCGCCAGACCTCCGCCGCCAGATGGATGAACTCGCCGTGGCTGTCGTTTTCCGGCACAGGATCGGCTCCGCGCGCATCGACACAGCAGGGCACCTTGCCGTTGGAGAAGAGGTGCGCCGAGTACCAGCGCAGGTAGGCCTTGGCCTCCTCCCCGTGCCCAAGGCGCAGGAGCGCCTCGGCGATCATCGCGCCATCTCGGATCCAGGAACGAGCATAGGAGCGCGCACCGGGACGCAGGATTGGCCCATCCATCATGATGAGGATGTGCGCGAGCGCGGTGCGGAGCGCGTTCGTCACCTCCCGCCCTCGCCCAGCCGCATCCACCTGGGTGACGGAGAGTTCCTTCCGCCATGAGGCCGCGACACGCGCCTCCTCTTCATCAAGCCAGCGCTCGGACTCCGTGCGCGGCGGAGCAGGCACGTCCCCCATCAGCGGCGCGACGAGGCCGAGGCGCTTCTCACCGCGCGGTGGCAGAACGACGTCATAGGCCAGCACTCCCGAGGCCAGACCTGTCTCATCCTCGACCGCAGGCTCACCCGCCGCATCGGTCCTCAGGAGGCGTTGCGGATAGGCTCCCCCGTCGAACTTCGAGCTCCCCACCATGTCGGGGCGCTGGAGCGGGAAGATGCGTCGTGCATCCGCGCTCAGCACCTCACCATCCCACGCCATCCTCCGGACCGGACTCACGCCCCCAGGCGTCGTGAGAAACTGCGTCGGCGGATTCACCTGCAGCGGTCGCACGACCAGGGCCAGCCGCAGCGAGAGCGGCGCGTCGGTGAGGTTCCTCAGAGTGTAGGAGCCGACGAGGCGATCCTTGCCGCGCTCGCCGGCCACGAAGGCCTTCACCGTCAGCCGCCAGGCGGGCCGAGTCCATTCCACGGACGGCATCGGCAGGGAGTCGTCCGACAGGCTGTGCACGATCGCGGCGTCCGCCCAGCTCGTGAGGCCTGTCCCGTCGATGACGAACGGCTCGATCGAGGGGCCTCCTCGGCCGAGCTCGAGCGCCCCGTCCTCCGACAAGAGCGCGCCGTCACCACCTCCCTTGACGCCCATCAACGTCCAGTAGCTCTGCTCTCCAACGAATCCGCGAGGGTGGAGCCCTCTCGGCGCACGGTGCGCCAGCGCCTTCAGGAAGGCGTTCGCATCGGCGCCGAACTCGAGTGGCTCGACTCGTACGTCCGCGAGCCCGAACCCCTGCCCGCTGGGGTTCCGCATCTGGATGCGGATGAAGCGCGCCTCCGACTCCGTCGCCAGGATCGGGTCCTCGCCTCCATCTCCGCCGCGGACACCGCGCAGGAGACGCCAGCGCTGCCCGTCGTCGGAGAGCTCGATGTCGTAATCGCGCGCGTGCGCGCCTGGCGCCCAGGTGAGCGAGAGCCCGCCAAACTCACGCATGCGCCCGAGATCGAGCGTCAGCGACTGCGGGCCGCGGCTGGATGCAGGGCTGCGCCAGGCCGTCGCCAGGTCGCTGTCGACAGCGAGCTTCGCGAGCTCGCCCGCCGAGGTGGCGCGTGCGGTGAGCGGTGGCGGCTTCCCGGTCTCGACGGGGAGAGGCCGGAGCACCAGCTGATCCATCTCGATCCACCCCGCCCCACCGCCGCTGCCCGCGCTCACGACGAGCTCGATCGCCGCGGTGCGTCGCAGCGTCTTGTCCGAGGTAGGGCCCCAGGCGAAGGAGATCTGACGCCTCTTGATGCGCACCTCGCGCCACTCGCGCTGGACCTGGAAGTCGCGCCGGACGTGCCACCAGACGTTCTCGCCGCTGGCATCCGTCAGCTTGAACTCGAGGTTGTTCGGCGCTCCCTCCCCACGCACGAAGAAGGAGAGCTCGAAGTTCTCCGGCAGCTCCAGTGGAAGGTCTCGACGCGCGAAGGCGTAGCCGGCGGATGGGCCCAGATCGAAGGACAGCCGCAGCGCCCCGCCCTCCGTCCCCACCGTCGGCGCCTTCGCGACGGCCACGCCGTCCGATGCCGCCACCCGCCATGGCGCCAGGTCGTCGAAGGTGTCCAGCATCCTCGGAGCGGGAGGCTCGGGCGCGGCCGCGGTGAGGAGGAGCAGTGCACTGGCGGCCAGGGCCACCCTCGCCATCCTCCCCACCCTTTCATCGAGCGCCTGCGTCATGCGCATCTCGGAGCCTCCTCACGCCGCGCGGCGTCATAGAGAAAACGTTTACTCAGAGGGAGAAAGCGTTTACATGACGACGCCAGCCCATGGCCAGGACCGCGCGCACTGGATCGCAAGCCAGCATCAAGGACGTGGCTCGCAAGGCCCGCGTCTCCATCGCGTCGGTGTCGCGCGTCATGAATGGCCTCGACACCGTGGGCGCGGAGACACGCGAGCGCGTGCTGGCCGCGGTGCGTTCCCTCCAGTACGTGCCGCACAGCGGAGCGCGCAGCCTCGCCACCCAGCGGACGAACATCGTCGGCGTCCTGCTGCCGGATCTGCACGGCGAGTTCTTCTCGGAGCTCATCCGCGGAATCGATGCCGTGGCTCGCCTGCGGCGCCTCCAGCTCCTGCTGTCGAGCACCCACGGGAATGCGGCGGAGCTGGCCGGCGCCATCCGCGCCATGAGAGGCCGGGTGGATGGGCTGCTCGTCATGTCGCCGCACGTCGACGCCGCGCTCCTGGACAAGAACCTGCCCAGCTCCCTGCCGATCGTGCTCCTCAACAGCCCCCTCGAGGACTCGCGGCACTCCACGCTGAGCATCGACAGCTACCGCGGGGCTCGCGACATGGTCAGCCACCTCATCAAGCACGGCCATCGGCGGATCGTCCACATCGCGGGCCCCGAGCTCAACCTCGACGCCCAGGAGCGTCTGCGCGGCTATCGCGACGAGATGGCGTCCGCCCTGCCCCGCGTCCCAACGCAGGTGCTGCCGGGAGACTTCAGCGAGAAGTCCGGCTACCTCGCCGGGCGAGCCCTGGCCGCCCAGCCCGACCGCCCCGACGCCGTCTTCGCCGCCAACGATGTCATCGCCGTGGGCTGCATGGTCGCCCTCCGCGAGGCCGGCCTGCGCGTCCCCGACGACATCGCCGTGGCGGGGTTCGACGACATCCCGCTCGCCTCCCTGGTCAGCCCCGCGCTGACCACGGTGCGCGTCCAGATCGCGGATCTCGGCCGGTCCGCGCTGGAGCAGCTCCTGCTCGGCATCGAGAGCCCCACGCGCTCGCGGCCCGTGTCCCGCGCGCTGGTGCCCCAGGTGATGGTTCGCGAGTCTTGCGGCACCGAGAAGCCGCCCCAACGACGCTCCCGGCGTCACGCAGCGAGGTTGCCATGAACAGGAAGCCAGGCAGCAGAATCGACCGGATATGCAGGGTGCTCGGGCTCGCCGTGGTGCTGACGGCCTTGCCAGCGCTCGCGCAGAAGACGACGGCGACTGTCCGGGTGGCCCTCAGCTCCCCCAGCGGGCCGATCACCGGCGCGACCGTGCTCGCCGTGAACACGAACAACGGCGCCTCCGCCAAGGGCACCGCTCGCTCGGACGGCTCCCACCTCCTGACCGGCCTGGAGCCCGGTGAGTACGTCATCACCGCCACCCTGCCCGGCGGCAAGGAGGTGTACCGCACGGTCTCCGTGCAGGTCGGCCAGACGGTGGACTTGACCATCAACCCCGAGGAGGAGGTGGCGCTCGATCTCGGCCAGAGCGAGACCCTCATCGTCGAGGGCAAGACGACGGAGAGCTCGACGGCCGAGGTCGCCACCAACGTCAGCCGCGAGGAGATCGAGAACCTCCCCCAGAGCAGCCGCAACTTCCTCAACTTCGCCGCGCTGGCGCCCGGCGTCCGCCTGTCCAACGACGAGTTCAAGAAGAACTACTCGTCCGGCGCGCTCGAGGCCCGCAACACCAACGTCTTCGTGGACGGCGTGAGCCTCAAGAACAACGTCATCGAAGGCGGCGTCGTCGGGCAGGACTCGAGCCGCGGCAACCCCTTCCCCCAGCTCGCCGTCAGCGGCTTCCGCGTGATCAGCCAGAACTACAAGGCCGAGTACGAGCAGGCCAGCGGCGCCATCATCTCCGCCATCACCCGCTCGGGCGGGAACGAGTTCCACGGCGACCTCTTCCTCACCTTCCAGAACCAGGCCCTGGCGGCCCGCAACTACTTCGACGTGGAGAAGGGGGCCCTGGAGCGGCCCGATCTGCTGCGCTCCCAGTTCGGCGCCGCGCTCGGCGGTCCCCTGGTGAAGGACAAGCTGCACTTCTTCGCGAGCTATGAGGGCAACATCCAGGACCGCTCGAACCTGGTGGCCATGGGCAACCCCACCGACGAGAACGTGGGCCGCTTCGGCGAGTTCGAGGGCAGGTTCACCAGTCCCTTCCGCGAGCACCTCGGCTTCGGGAAGCTGAGCTGGCGGCCGACCGGCAACCAGACCGTCGATCTCAGCGCCAGCCTCCGGCGCGAGACAGACATCCGCAGCTTCGGTGGACTGGTGGGCCGCGAGGGCGCCGAGAACGTCCGAAACAACGTGCTCACCGCCGCGCTCCGCCATCAGCTGCGGCTGGGCGAGCTGACGAATGAGGCGACGTTCCAGTACCTCGACTCGCAGTTCAACCCCACCGCCTCGAACCCCGACGAGGTGGGACGAGACTACCAGGGCGTCATCCGCCTGGGCGGCCGCGACACCACCCAGGACATCACCCAGCGGGCCTTCACGCTGCGCGACGACGTCACGTTCGCGAACTTCGAGTGGGCCGGCCAGCACGTGGTGAAGACCGGCGCCAAGCTCTCCTTCCAGCAGTACAAGATCGAGCGCACGCTCTTCGGCAACCCCGTCTTCCGCTTCCGCGAGGACGCCGCCAACGATCTCAGCTACGAGTTCCCGTTCGAGGCCGCCTACGGCGTCGGCGATCCCCGGATGACCGCCAACAACACGCAGCTCGGCGTGTACGTCCAGGACGACTGGGAGATCGCCCGCAGGTTCACCGTGAACGTGGGCCTGCGGTGGGATGTGGAGACCCAACCGCTGAACAACGACTATGTGACTCCCGAGGATGTCCGCGTGGCGGTGGAGGAGCTCGCGCGCCTGGTCGAGCCCACCAACGGGCCCGACTTCTTCCGCGTGGAGAACTACCTCACCGACGGCAACCAGCGCCCCATCTTCCTGGGGGCCGTGCAGCCACGGCTCGGCGTGACGTTCGATGTCCGGGACGACGGGCGCACGGTCCTCTTCGCCGGCGCCGGGCGCTACTACGACCGCACCCTGTTCAACACCGCCGTGGACGAGCGGCTCCGCCTCCAGTACCAGGTCCGCACCTTCCAGTTCTCTCGGGATGGCTCCATGCGCAACGGTCAGCCGACCATCGCCTGGCGCCCCGAGTACCTGACCAGGGCGGGACTCGACTCGCTGATCGACCAGGGCGTGGCTCCCGCCCCGGAGCTCTTCCTGCTCGAGAACGACACCAGGCCGCAGTTCAGCGATCAGTTCAGCGCTGGCCTCCGGCAGCAGCTCGGGCCGGTGAACACCTCGCTGACGCTCACGTACATCCGCAGCCAGAACGGCGTCGGCTTCTACCCGGCCAACCGCAGGTCCACCGGCAGCCGTGACTTCATCCCCACGCCGGGTGGCTTCGGGAACGTCATCATCTCGGTCGACGACCGGACTTCCACCTACCGGGGAGTGCAGGTCTCGGCCGAGAAGCGCTACTCGAGCGAGCTGTCCAAGGGGGGCATCCAGTGGGGCGCGTCCCTGGCCTACACCCTGGGCTTCGCGGAGGAGCGCGGCGGGCTCTTCAACTTCGACTACCCGACCGTCAAGGACAGCCCCATCAGCCCCACCGCGACCGACGAGCGTCACCGGCTCGTGCTCTCCGGCATCGTCGGGCTGCCGCTGAACTTCAAGCTCTCCACGCTGATCACGCTCGGCACCGGCCTGCCCTTCAACGTCTCCGATGCGTCCCAGGGCTTTGGTCCCACCGAGTTCGTGTTCCGCCCCTATGGTGGCCGGGCGGACGGCTTCATCCAGTTCAGCCAGGTGGACCTCCGGCTGACGAAGGACTTCGTCATCTCCGAGGGTCGCCGGATCAGCGCCTTCGCCGAGTGCTTCAACCTCTTCAACGCCAAGAACTTCGGCGGATACGACGGGTTCATCCCTCCGGAGACCGAGCCCGCCAACCCGAAGTATGGACAGCCCTCGACCCTGGTGGGCCCGCCGCGCAACCTCCAGTTCGGCATGGGCTACAGCTTCTGAGCCTCTCGATGGAACGCCCCGGCCGCCGCTCCCTGCTCTCCGCCATGGCCGTCGCGCTGCTCCTTGCGAGCGCGCTGGCGGGCTGCGCTCGCAATGCGCTGGACCCGAGCCCCTCCCCGAGCGCCACGCGGCTCTCCGAGCAGGAGCTGCTGGAGGACCTGGAGGCGCGCACGTTCCGCTTCTTCTGGGAGACGGCGAACCCGGAGAACGGGCTGATCCCGGATCGCCATCCGAGCCCGTCCTTCAGCAGCATCGCCGCGGTGGGCTTCGGGCTGACGGCGTACGGCATCGGCGTGGAGCGCGGCTACGTGAGCCGGGAGGCGGCTCGAGATCGCACGCTCACCACCCTGCGCTTCCTCCACTCCGCGCCGCAGGGGCCCGAGCCCAGCGGCGTGAGCGGACACCGGGGGTTCTTCTATCACTTCCTGGAGATGAAGACGGGGCACCGCTTCGAGACGAACGAGCTCTCCACCGTCGATACCGCCCTGCTCCTCGGAGGGGTGCTGTTCGCGCAGTCCTACTTCGACGGGGACTCGCCGCAGGAAGCGGAGATCCGGAAGCTGGCCGACGAGCTCTATCGCAGGGTGGACTGGCGCTGGGCGCAGGCCCGCCCGCCCGCCATCTCCCATGGCTGGTCACCCGAGGCGGGCTTCATCGCCTATGACTGGAAGGGCTACAACGAGGCGATGCTGCTGGTGCTCCTCGCCCTGGGCTCGCCGACGTTCCCCGTCGAGCCGAATGCCTGGCAGGAGTGGGTCTCCGACTACGGGAAGGACTGGGGCTCCTTCTTCGGCCAGGAGCACCTGAGCTTCCCGCCCCTCTTCGGGCACCAGTACAGCCACGTGTGGGTGGACTTCCGCGGCATCCAGGACGACTACATGCGCGCCCGCGGGATGGACTACTTCGAGAACAGCCGCCGCGCCACGTATGCCCAGCGCACGTATGCGATGAGTCAGCCGGGCAGCTGGAAGGGGTATGGCCAGGACGTCTGGGGACTGACGGCCTGCGACGGGCCCGCGGACGTGGAGCTCGACTACCAGGGCCAGCGGCGGAGGTTCCGCGGCTACGCGGCCCGAGGCCCGGGGCTCCATGACGATGGGACCCTGGCACCTACCGCGGCGGCCGCGTCCATCCCGTTCGCACCCGAGATTGCCATCCCGGCCGTCATGGAGATGCATCGCCGCTATGGCGAGCACATCTACTCCACCTACGGCTTCCTGGACTCGTTCAACCCCAGCTTTACCTACGATGTCCCGCTCCAGGAGGGCCGCCGGGTGCCTGGCTTCGGCTGGGTGGCCGACGACTATCTCGGGATCGACCAGGGCCCCATCATCGCCATGCTCGAGAACCATCGGAGCGAGCTCGTGTGGCGGGTGATGCGCAAGAACCCCTACCTCCGTGCAGGCCTCGAGCGGGCGGGGTTCCAGGGCGGATGGCTCGGGGAGAAGCAGTGACGCTGGCGGGCGCGGAGCAGGCCGTTCGCTGCCTCTCCATCGCCGCGCTCGTGTGTGGCCTGGCCTCCTGTGCCCGGCCTGACTCGGGCGAGATCGTGCTCGAGTTCTGGGCGATGGGTCGGGAAGGCGAAGTGGTGGCCGAGCTGACGCGTGACTTCGAGGCCCGTCACCGCGGAATCCGCGTCAACGTGCAGCAGCTGCCCTGGCAGGGCGCTCACGAGAAGCTGCTGACGGCCTTCGTGGGCGATGCCACGCCCGACCTGGCGCAGATGGGCAACACCTGGGTCCCCGAGTTCGCCACGCTCGGAGCGCTCGCTCCCCTGGAGCCGCTCGCCTCGGCGTCGGCGCTCGTCGAGCAGGGGGACTACTTCCCCGGCATCTGGGACACCAACGTCATCGATGGGCGGCTCTTCGGTGTCCCCTGGTATGTCGACACGCGGCTGCTCTTCTATCGGAGGGACCTGCTGGCCCAGGCCGGCTTCAGCCAGCCACCCAGGAGCTGGGAGGAGTGGCGGCGGATGCTCGTGGCCATCAAGCGGCTGCCCGGCGCGGAGCACTATTCGATCCTGGTGCCGCTCAACGAGTTCGAGCCGCTGCTCCTGCTCGGGCTCCAGCAGGACGAGCCGCTCCTGCGCGAGGGCGGCCGGTGGGGCAACTTCCGCAGCCCGGGCTTCCGGCGCGCCCTGGGCTTCTACCTGGAGCTGTTCGAGCAGGAGCTGGCTCCGCGCGCGACCAACACCCAGATCGCGAACGTCTGGAACGAGTTTGCCCGCGGGTACTTCGCCTTCTACATCACCGGCCCCTGGAACATCGGCGAGTTCAAGCGCCGTCTTCCCCCGGAGCTCGCGGGGAGCTGGATGACCGCTCCGCTGCCCGGCCCCAGCGGACCGGGACTGTCGAATGCGGGCGGCTCGAGCCTGGTGATGTTCGCGAACTCCTCGCGCAAGGAGGCGGCCTGGAAGCTCATCGAGTACCTGTCGCAGCCCGAGGTTCAGCGTCGCTTCTATGCCCTCTCCGGCGACCTGCCGCCCCGGCGGTCGAGCTGGGAGGGCTCGGAGCTCGGCGGTGATGTCTACGCCGCCGCGTTCCGGGAGCAGCTCGAGCGCGTCGAGCCGACTCCCAAGGTGCCGGAGTGGGAGCGCATCGCCACCGAGCTGAGAGTCGTCGCCGAGCAGGCGGCCCATGGAGCCCTCACGGCCGACGCCGCGGTCTCGGAGCTGGATGCCCGTGCAGACCGCATCCTGGAGAAGCGGCGCTGGATCCTGGCGCGGGAGGCTGGCGAGTGAAGGCCGCGCACGCCGGGTGGGTGTTCGTGTCGCCCGCCCTGTTCATGATTGCCGTCTTCTTCCTCCTGCCGGTCCTCGCCGCGCTGGGCCTCAGCCTGACGGACTTCGACATCTACGCCCTGGCCCGGCTCGACAACCTCCGCTTCGTCGGGGGCGGCAACTACCTGCGCCTGCTGCAGACGCCCCTCTTCTGGAAGGCGCTCGGCAACACGCTCTTCTTCGTCATCGTCGGCGTTCCGCTCTCCATCGTGGCCTCGCTGGCCGCGGCGCTGCTCCTCCACTCGGCGGTGGCTCGCGGCAAGGCGATCTTCCGGACGGCGCTCTTCGCTCCAGTCGTCACCACCCTGGTCGCTGTCGCGGTGATCTGGAACTACCTGCTGCACACCCGCTACGGCCTCATCAACGAGGTGCTCGGGTGGGTCGGCATCTCCCCCATCGACTGGCTCGGAGATCCCCGCTGGTCCATGCCGGCGATCATCCTGTTCGCGGTGTGGAAGAACGCCGGCTTCAACATGGTGATCTTCCTGGCCGCGCTCCAGAGCATCCCCGAGGAGCTGTACGAGGCCTCGCGCATCGAGGGCGCCACGGCGCTCCAGCAGCTGCGCTTCGTCACCCTGCCCTCGCTCGCGCCCACGATGGTGCTGGTCAGCATCCTGACCATGGCGGGGTACTTCCAGCTCTTCGCGGAGCCCTACGTGATGACGCAGGGAGGCCCCCTGCAGAGCACGACCAGCGTCCTGTATTTCATGTACGAGGAGGGCTTCAAGTGGTGGAACCTGGGCTCCGCCTCGGCGGTGGCCTTCCTCCTCTTCCTGCTGATGTTCGCCGTCACCCTGCTGCAGTCCTTCGCCCTTCGCCGCTGGAGTGAGCCATGAGGCCGCAGCCACGGGCCCTCCTGGTGAATGCGGCCCTGCTCGCGGCCGCCGTGGTCAGCCTGGGCCCGCTGGCGTGGATGGTGTCTGTGTCCTTCATGGCCCCGGGAGAGGCGAGCAGCTCTCCCCCGCCGCTGCTGCCTCGCGCGGCCACGCTCGAGAACTACCACCAGCTCTTCGCGCGGACAGGCATGGGCCGCGGCTTCGCCAACAGCCTGTTCCTGGCCACCGCGGCCACCCTGCTGGCGCTGTGCTTCAACGTCACCGCGGGCTATGCGTTCGCCAAGCTGCGCTTCGCCGGCCGTGAGCGCATCTTCCGGCTGCTGCTGGGGGCGCTCATCATCCCCGCCCAGGTCGCCATGATTCCCCTCTTCCTGCTGCTCAAGCAGCTGGGGCTCGTCAACACGTACCTGGGCGTGCTGCTGCCGTCGGTGGCCAATGTCTTCGGCATCTTCCTGGTGCGCCAGTACGCGCTCTCCATCCCCGACGAGCTGCTCGAGGCGGCGCGCATCGACGGTGCCGGCGAGTTCCGCCTCTTCTGGTCGATCGTGCTCCCCTCCCTCAGCCCCATCCTCGTGACCCTGGCCATCTTCACCTTCCTGGGCTCATGGAATGACTTCCTCTGGCCGCTCATCGTCCTCACGGATGACGACCGCCACACGCTCCCCGTCGCGCTGGCTTCACTGACGCGCGAGCACGTGCAGGACAGCGAGCTGATGATGGCAGGCGGCGTCATCACCGTGCTGCCTGTCCTGGTGCTGTTCCTCGTGCTGCAGCGCTACTACATCCAGGGCCTCCTCGCGGGGAGCATCAAGGGATGAAGCCGCGCCGGCGCGACCGCTACCTCTGAGCTCAACCCCACCACCTTGCTTGAACCCGACATGACCAAGAACATCGAATTTCCACGCGGATTTCTCTGGGGCAGTGCCACCTCGGCCTATCAGATCGAAGGCTCTCCGCTCGCCGACGGCGCGGGGCCCAGCATCTGGGAGCGCTTCATGCACACGCCCGGCCTGACGCCCAGCGGCGACAACGGCGATGTGGCCTGCGATCACTACCGGCGCTACGCCAGCGACGTGGCGCTCATGCGCGAGCTCGGGATGCAGGCGTACCGCTTCAGCGTCGCCTGGAGCCGCATCCTCCCCGAGGGCAAGGGCGCCGTGAACCCGGCCGGCCTCGACTTCTACGACAGGCTGGTGGACGCGCTGCTGGCGAATGGCATCGAGCCGATCATCACCCTCTTCCACTGGGATCTGCCCGCCGCGCTCGATGACCGGGGCGGCTGGCTCAACCCGGACATCGCGGGCTGGTTCGCCGACTACGGCACCACGCTGTTCCGCCGGCTCGACGACCGCGTGAAGAAGTGGGCGACCCTGAACGAGCCCTGGGTCGTCTCCGACGGCGGCTACCTGCACGGCGCGCTCGCCCCGGGCCACAAGAACCTCTTCGAGGCGCCCATCGCCTCGCGGAACCTCATGCGCGCGCACGGCGCGGCGGTCCAGGCCTATCGCGCCTCGGGCAAGCACCAGATCGGCCTGGTGGTGAACCTGGAGCCCAAGTATCCCGCCTCGGAGAGCGAGGCGGACCTGGCGGCCACTGCTCGCGCGGACGCGTACATGAACCGGCAGTACCTGGATCCCGCGCTGCTGGGGACCTGCCCGGACAAGGAGCTGACCGAGGTCTTCGGCGCGGCGTGGCAGCCCTGGTCGGAGGAGGCGCTGAAGCTGACGCGGCAGCCCATCGACTTCCTCGGCGTCAACTACTACACGCGCAACGTGACGCGCTCCGACGAGCGCTCCTGGCCCCAGCGGGCCGCGCCGGTGCGACAGAAGCAGGCCACGTACACCGAGACGGGATGGGAGGTGTTCGCCCAGGGCCTCCTCGACACGCTCCACATGGTGAAGAAGCGCTACGGCCCGATTCCCATCTACATCACCGAGAACGGCGCCGCCTTCTTCGATCCTCCTGTCGCCGAGGGCAACCGCATCCGGGATCCGCTGCGCATCGACTACCTGCGCAAGCACCTGACCGCCGTCCACACCGCCATCCAGCAGGGCGTGGATGTGCGTGGCTACATGCTCTGGTCCCTGTTCGACAACCTCGAGTGGTCGCTCGGCTTCTCCAAGCGGTTCGGCATCGTCCACGTCGACTTCGAGAGCCTCAAGCGCACCCCCAAGGACAGCGCTCGCTTCTACTCGCGCGTCATCGCCACCAACGGCGCGGCCCTGAACGAGGAGCCGGACGCCTGACGGAGACACGACCGTGAGTGGTCAACGGCCCCGGAAGCCCGCAGTGGCCGCTGGCGCGCCAGGACAATGACTCTGGCGTGCCAGGGCAAGAGAAGCTCCGCCCGGCTCCCCTACCCTCCTGTCCTGCCTCGCGCCCGGCATGAGACCGGGCGAGGACTCCGGGAGAGCCAACACCATGCGATGGGGACTGCATTCGAACCGTGGAACGAGCCGATTCACCTGGGCGTTGACGGGGCTGAACCTCCTGCTGGCCACAGCCTGCGGCGGGGAGCTGCCCCCCGAGGAGGAGATGCCGCTGACCAGCCAGGCCTCGAGCCTGGACAGCTGCACATCGCCGGACGTGACGCCTCCCACGGTGCTTTGCCAGCCCGAGGGCGGCCTCATGAACTGCTCCGGCTATGGTTACTTCACCCAGCCCTCCGAGCTGCTCTACTTCAGCGACAACTGCGGCACCATCTGGTCGAGCTGGAGCCTGGGCACGCTCTACTCCGGGACCACGAGCACCGGCCTCACGCTGTGGGACGCGGCGGGCAATCAAGGCAGCTGCTCGACGACGTGGAGGGTGATCGACATCTACCCGCCCAGCCTCACGCTGAACGGCGACGCGCAGGTCGTCCTGCCTTATGGAACGCGCTACATCGATCCAGGGGCCTACGCGAGTGACAGCTGCGATGGGCAGAGGAACTTCCAGCGCTCGGGCGACTACAACACCTACCAGCCGGGCATCTACCCGCTCACCTACACCGTGGCGGACGGGGCCGGCCACATCACCCAGCGCACGCGCCTGCTGACCGTGCTCCCGCAGACGGACTGCACGGCACAGCTCTCCGCGCCGGTGCTCGCGCTCCAGGGCCGCGATGAGGAGACGCTGGAGTGCGGCCGCAACTCCTGGAGCGAGCCAGGGGCCCTGGCCGCGGACGCGTGTGGCGCGGTGACGGTGCACACCTACAACTCGGGACAGGATCCGTACGGCCCTGGCCCCAACTGGAGGGCCGAGGGGCGCTACACGGTACAGTACATGGCGTGGAACGGGCAGGGGACGACGTCCGCCGAGCGCACGGTGATCGTGAAGGACACCCTGCCGCCGACGCTCCGCCTCAAGGGCGACATGCGGATGACGCACACGTGCGGCAGCAACTGGGTGGACCCGGGCGTCACGGCCACGGACGACTGCTACGGGGATGTCTCGTACTCCGTGCAGACCGCCGGCTTCGTGAACGGCTGGGCCGAGGGTACGTACACGGTGCACTACTGGACGATGGATCCCGGCGGCCGCAAGTCCAACCTCCAGAAGCGCGTGGTGGAGGTCATCGACTGCCCCTGGTAGGCGCGTGCCTCCCAGCCCGCCCGGGGAGGCGGAGGCTCGGTGGGGTGAAGGTGCCTTCGCGCCCTCACCTCACCCGGGCGTGGGCCGAGCCCGTCAGCGCTGGAGCTCCGCGTCGATGGTCTCCGCGAAGACGCTCAGCGGCCGCGCACCGATGATGGGCTTGCCGTTGACGAAGAAGGTGGGCGTGCCGGCCAACCGGCGCCGCTGGCCCTCCGCCAGATCCATGTCCACGTAGTTGGTCCAGGTGCTCGAGTCCAGCGCGCGCCGGAAGCGGTCCATGTCCAGCTTCAGCTTGCCGGCCAGCGCCTCCAGCGAGGCCCGGTCCAGGGCGCTCTGGTTGGCGAAGAGCGCGTCGTGGTACTCCCAGAACTTCCCCTGCTCATGCGCGGCCATGGCCGCGATGGCCGCCAGCCGCGCCTGCTTGTGGAGCGGCAGCGGGTTGTGCCGGAAGACGATGCGCAGCTGCTCCCCGTACTTCTCGCGCAGGGCCTTGACGGTCTCGGCCCCGCGAGCGCAGAACGAGCACTCGAAGTCCGACCACACCTCCACCGTCACCTTGGCGTCCGCGCGCCCCAGCGCCGGCGCATCCGCGCGAGGAGTGGCTGGGATGACCTGCTTCTCGCTGGCCTCCGCGCGGGGACGCTCCTTGCAGTCGTCGGGATTCGGAGAGGACGGCGTGCCGGCGACGGCGAGCGTGGACAGCCCCAGGAACGCGGCGGCAGCCGCGCCGGCGGACAGGAACGACTTCATGGTGGACCTCTTGAGTGGAATGAGAGGCGCCGCTCCAAGGACGGAGCTGGCGGCGCGGCTTCTTTCTCGCCGCGCCCCCAGGAGTGTCACGAGGCGCGCGCGAGTTTCAGCCGCTTCGTCGGAACGCTACACCTTCATCTGGAGACGCTCGCGCGCCCCGAGCCACGCCGGCGGGATGGACTCACGGCCGGCGCTCAGTACGACGATGCTTCCCACGATGGCACACGTGGTGTCGCGGTCTCCCAGCCGTTCCCCATGGAGCCGACGCCATCGAACACATGCGGGGAGACCCAGTGCCAGGGCATCCCCGCCTGAAATGCCTCGAGGCTCCGCTGCGGTCTCGCCATGACCCCACCGAGAGCCCTTCCAGGGAGAGCAGCGCGCGCTCCATGCGCGGTGCGTGGTCGGCAGGCTTGACCCAGGTCATGCCTTATCCTTCGACCTCAGTCATTAAGTGTCAACATGACACTATCGTATCATCTCCTAGGTGACGGAGGGTGGCTCAGGGGGAGCGCGCCCTGCCTACTTGTGACTCTTGTTGTTGCCCGGGTCCCCGTGGCCCGTGCCCTTCGAGCCACCGGAGTCGAAGCTCTGGGGTATCTTGCGCTTCTTGTCGTTTTGCTGCTTCGGCGTCTGGGTCTTCGACGAGGATGCCACCGGTTGGGCGCCAGTACGACGTCGACGCGGCAACGCCGGGTAGTAGTGGGCAATGCTCCCCGGATTGCCCATGTACGTGGTCAACACCGCATACGCCGTTGGCGCGGTCGGCGGAAGGCTGAGCCCGAACGACTGGTTGAGGTCCTCGTCGAACCCGCTCGGGTGGATCACGTGGATGCAGAGCCCGAGCTGGCGCGCCAGGGCTGGCAGCACGATGTCGCCATGCGCCCCGAAGAAGGCGTGCCGCTCCTTCACCTTCGTCTTGAGCTGCTCGAGCGACTGCCCCTTCTCCAGGAAGCCGCGCGCGAAGTCCGGAGAGGTGTTGATCTCCGCGACGACCTTGTCCTTGAGCTCATCCAACGTGGGGACCTTCACGAGGCCGAGCTTCCCCAACAGGCCCGGGATCTTCTCCAGGAACTTCAGCACCGTGACGTAGGCACAATCGCCATCGGCTGGGACATCCAGGGTGAGGAGCGGCTCCTGCGGTGTCCCCAGCTTCGCCAGGGCTTGCATGTGTTGGAGGGTGAGCGGGTAGTTGAAACACGTCTTGTGGTTCGAGGGCCTTGCGAACGGCTTGCCCACCATGGAGGACTTCTTCACCGGAATGCGCGTGGATGCGTAGTCCGGCAGGAACGTGCTCAGGGGCATCCGCTCGTGCAGGATCTGGCTGTAGAGGTCCGATCCGTCCACCCCCCCATTGGCGAGCTCGAGCAGGTCGGGGAAGAAGAGCCGCGAGGTGAGCCGGATGTTGAAGCGCCCTCCCGGACTCTTCTTGGGGTCGAACAGGCTCTGGATGATGACTCCGTAGACGCCTACCTTGCTCGTGGGTTCGAAGAGCGCGCTCAGCACCTTCTCACTCAGCCCTCGCAGCCGGCCGCCTTCCTTGGCCAGCTCGAGCATCTTCTGGAAGATCCACGCGGGAGACATCTGCGTCTCGTGGACGTTCTGGCCCAGCTCCGCGCCCTTGCTGCCCTTGCACTCCACCAGGAAGTAGGCCACCACGTCTCCCGTGGTGGGGTCCCTCTTCGCCCAGATCTGATCCACGCCCTGACGGACCTTCTTCTCCCCATGGCCCATCTTCAGCTGCAGCCGATCCTTGCCGAAGATGACCGCCATGGCACGGGCGCCCAGGTACTCGCCACTCACTTCGGTGAGCACGGTCTTGGACTTGTTCGTCCCCAGCTCCTTCTCGAGGGACTGGTAGTGCTGCCCCATCCGCTTCAAGGACTTGCCCTCGTGGTGGGTGAAGCGATCCCACGTGGAGGACATGGCCATGATGCGCTCGCGCAGCAGCGTGCTGCCGATCTTCCATTGGAACCACTTCGAGGGAAGGTTGGGGAAGGCGAGCAAGGTCTCCGCCACAGGCTCGTCCACCATGCCTCCCTTCCAGATCCGGTGCAGCTCCTGTCGCGCCCAGGGACGCTTGGCGAAGAACAGGAGGACTCCGTTGACCTGGGCGTGGTCCGTGGTGCTCGCCACGCTCGCCATCCACTTCGGGCGGGAGGTATTCGGAGCCGGCTTGAGCGCCTTCTGCTTCCAGGCGAGCGCCCGTTTCACCTTCTCCGTGTCGTTGTACTCCAGGAGCAGTGCTCCCGAGCCGGTGGCGTCCTGATCATACGGGTCCACCAGGGTGTTGATCAGCCCGTGCTGGTGCTCGTTGTTTCCGCCGTAGCTCGTCGTGGCGAAGCCCGTATAGGCGCGCAGCTTCCCGCCCCCATCGATCGTCACCTTGTGGGGCTCGACGCCAAAGTAGTCCTGTACGCTCAGGATGGAGGCCGCATGCGCCGTGAGCAGGGAGAACAGTCGCTTGTTGCGCGGGTGGTCGGGGTTGAGAGCGTCATTGTAGTTGAAGAAGCGGAGGTCCTTCGGCACATCGAACTTCATGGTGGAAGTGGGAACGGTCCCCATGATGCCGACGTCCGCTGACTTCACGGCCGGGAAGGCGCTGCTGCCGAAGAGCTCATCGACACTGTCGAGGGTGCAGGCCTGGAAATTGGCCTCCTGGAGCAGCGTGGGGAACCGCAGCTGCTTGGAGATCTGGACGTTGAACCGGGCGGCGGTCTGGAAGGTGTGATCCTTGTCGAAGATCGACTTGATCGTCATGCCGAAGACGGCCACCTTGCTGCCCTCGTCGAACATGGCGGCCAGGACATTGCGCGCCAGCCCCTTGAGCCGCGCCTCTTCTCCCGAGCTGTCACTGGCGAGCTCGACCAGCTTCTTGAAGACCCAGCCCGGGGACATCTGGGTCTCTTCCTTGTTCTGGCCATGCTTCGCGCTCTTCGAGCCCTTGCACTCGATGACGAAGTAGGCCTCGACGGTGTTCGTCGTGGCGTCACGCCGGGCCCAGATCTGGTCGATTCCCTGCGGCTTCTCCCGGTCGCCGAAGCCCATCTTCAGCTCGAACAGATCCCCCGCGAAGATCATCGCCATCACCTTGGCGGCGA
The DNA here is from genome assembly GCF_020103725.1 of Hyalangium gracile. Classification (NCBI taxonomy): domain Bacteria; kingdom Pseudomonadati; phylum Myxococcota; class Myxococcia; order Myxococcales; family Archangiaceae; genus Hyalangium; species Hyalangium gracile. The sequence goes on from NZ_JAHXBG010000021.1 coordinate 196,289, forward strand.
GGTACTCCCCGCGCGCCTCCGTGAGGGGACGGCTGTTGTCGTCCTCCATGTCGTCTACCCGCTGCTCGAGCTGCTGGTAGTGCGAGACCAGGCGCTGGTGCGACTTGTACATGTGGTGCGACTTGCGCACCTCTGACTGGAGGTAGGTGCCCCACTCCTTGGGGTACTGCTCGGGGTGCTGGTGGAACATCACCAGGTGCTGGAGGAGGGTCCGCGCAGTGCCGTGGACGAGAATGGGGGTGGTATCATCCAGGTCGCTCACCATCGACTCGGGGAGAGCCTTCTTCAGCAGCGTGCACGTCTTCGGGTCCAGCACCCCGGTCTTCAGCTCCGACTCACTGAGCTTCTTCACGAGCCATTCGCGCCAGCCCTTGTGCTTGGCGAAGAAGCGGAAGCCAGCCACCTTGAAGATCTCGTAATCGTTGGTGAAGGGCTCCTGGGAGAACGGGCCGTTCTTCATCCGCTCGACGTCCAGCTTCAGCGTCGCCTTGGCCAGCTCCGCATCCGAGCGAGCGCCTCCGAGGATGAGGGGCTGGGCGAACTTCCATCCGAAGGTCTTGAAGAAGCCGTTCTCGCCCTGCGGCTGGTAGGGATTCACCAGGTAGGGCGCCTTGTAGAAGTCGCGCTTCGTGGGGGTGTTGACGTGGATCTTGACCTGGCCATGCGCGGGCACTTTCTGTCCACTGAACTCGATCTCCACGGCCTCCTGGGCCGTGAACTCGAGGGCACTGGCGACGAGCGACCCATGCCGGGCGAGCAGCCGGAACAGGAGCTGGTTGCGCAGCTCCTTCCAGGAATAGGGCTCGAAGTGGGGGAACGTCAGTGCGTTCGGGTTGGTCTTGAACTGCAGAGGCATGGCTCCTCTCCGAGATCCCGCAGGCCTGGCGCGACGCATCGTCCTGGCGACTGCGGGCAGGAGCATAGAGAGGGGCGCCGCGGCAGGACATGACCCCCGTGGTAGGCCGCTGCCCTCCGGCGCCGCCTGAGGCGTCAGGGTGTACGCGTGGGCTGAGAGGTGGAGGGGCGGTCCCAGGAGAGGGCCGGCACGTAGCACTTTCCCTTGAACATCTGGGAACCGATCGCCTCGCACTCCTCAGGGTCCAACGGAAGCCAGCAGGCCCCGTTGAGAACCACCTGGCGTTTGTGAGGGCAGCGCCCTTTCGCATCGGGGCGCACCTGCCCGGTTCGCGGCTCGGGAGGAGCTTCCTCCGCGAGCGGTGCGGGCGAGGAAGGCTCCAGCGCCTGCGCCGTGGAGGCGTTCGTCGCAGCCTCTCCGAGCCCTACTGTCCCCGCGTCCCGCGAGCCCGCAGCCGCAGTCCTCGCCTGGGCCAATGAGGCCTTCTCCGTGGACCGCGCGGCCACTGTCCACCCCGCCCACACCACCAGCGCCAGGCCCGCTGCCATCGCGAGCCACGACCACTGCGGACGCATGGCCCGTGGCGGACGTGAGGCCTGCTCCAGCACCTCGGCACACTCCGCCGCCGTGCCGCGCTGCTCGGGGCTCACCGAGAGCAGGCGCACGATGCAGGCACGCACGTTGGGCGCCACCCCTCGAAGCGAAGCGGGCGTGCGCACTCTGCGCACCTGCCAGGCGCCCTGCGCATCCTGAGTCGGCTCCACCCACTCCGGGTACTCCCCCGTCAGCAGCCGGCACGCCACCATTCCCAGCGCGTATAGGTCATCCGCGGGCGTGTGGACGTAGGCAGCCGAGCGCTGGTGCCGACGGCTGAGTTCGAACTGGCCCGCCTCCGGCGAGCGATACAGCGGCGTGCCCAGGCAGACACCCGCAGGCGTCAGCCGCTCGGCCCCCGGGAAACAGCCCAGCCCGAAGTCCGTGAGCATGGCCCGGCCATCCGCGTGGCGCACCAGCACGTTCTCTCCCTTGAAGTCGCGGTGCACCGCCCCCATCTCATGCAGGGCCTGCAGCGCCCGAGCCAACTGCGCCAGCACGCCGAAGCACTGCCGGGAGGACACAGCAGGGTTCCAGGCCCAGTGGTACAGCGGCACCCCGTCCACCCACTCCATGGTGAGCCAGGGGTGCAGCGTCCCCTCCGGAGACTGCCACGTGCCGCTGTCCCTCAGCCGGGGAACGCTCGGATGGCTCATCCGCGAGAGCAGCTGCGCCTCGCGAAAGAAGCGAGCGTCTCCCTGGCGCAGCGCCACCTTGAGCGCCACGGGTGGCGAGTGCTGGGCGTGGACAGGCACTGCCCGGTAGACGGCGCCATAGGCCCCTTGTCCCGCCCAGGCCACTACGCGCCAGGGGCCTACCTGCGTGCCGGCAGGCAGCGGGGCCGGGGGATCCGAGGATGGAACAGCATCGGCCAAGAGAACCTCGAGAGGAGAAGCGGTCAGCGCTCCGTGCCGGAGAGCAGCCCCTGGATCCGAACCTGATGCGTTGACGTCGGGTAGCGCGCGCGGAACGCCTCCGCCCGCGCCTCGGCTTCAGCCCGGCGGCCGAGCCGCACCAGCGCATCGATCGCGATCACCTCTCGCTCCTGAGAGAGCGCACCGCTCGGAAAGCGCGCTGCATGAGACTCGGCACGGGAGAGCGCTGCTGCCGCATTCCCCTGCCGCAGCGCCCCCCAGGCCGGCTCGAGTTCCAGGAGCTCCTCATCCACCGATGCCGCCCCCGGAACCGCGCTGGGAGTCGAGGGCGCCGGGGCCTCCGCGGGCTCCCGCCGTTGGGCGCTCCCCGCTGGCCGAGAGCCCACCTTGGGAGAAGGAACAGCAGCCGGCGCCCCCGTCCTCGACGGCCCCGGGGCAGGAGGAGCTTCTCTCGACACCTCGGGCGATGACACCCGGGCGGGCTCCGGGAGCTGCACCGGCGCGGGGGCCTCCGCGAGCCGTGACGCGGCGGGAGCCTCCACCGCCCTCTCGGAGACGCTCGCCCGCTGCGCCGAGCCACTCTCACGCTCGACGAGGCGGCCAGCCTGGAAGCTGGCCCCGGCGAGCGCCACGGCCGCCACGCCGAGGATCACCTTCGCCTTGAGCCCTCCAGCAGCAGCCGAAACAGCACCACCGGATGTGCTCGGCACCGGCGCGCTGCCCGAGCCTGGCGACGGGGTGCTCGGAGGAGCCCCTCCCGGTGGGGTGAACAGCGGTCCCAGCTTGCCGGCCAGGGAGGCGAGCTCCGCCGGGGTGGGCTCGTCGGCCCGCGCGGACTCGAGTAGCTCGCGCAGAGAGGACGAGGCCTCGGAGTCCGGATCCAGGAGGCGTGGGGGATCAGCCTGCTTCATTCCTGGCCTCCTTTCTGCTGGGTGCGAGCGACGGCTTCCTGCACCTTCTGGCGTGCCGCATACAGGCGCGCGTAGGCCGTCTGGAGCGGGCACCCCACGGCCTGGGCGACTTCATTCATCGGCCACTGCTCGAGCTCGAAGAGGACGAACACGGCGCGCTTGTCCTCATCCAACGTCTCCAGGATGCGGTCGAGCTGCGCGCGGGCCTGCCGCCGGGCGACCACCTCCACCTGCTCGGGGGGCAGAGCATCCTCCGGCATGGTGGAGACGGTCGTCTCCCGACGGATGTGCGCGCGCCGCCGGTAGTCGGACGCCCCTCGCAGGCAGATGCCGAACAACCACGTCCTGAGCGCGGAGCTGCCATCGAAATCCGCAAGGCGTCGGTGTACGACCACGAACACCTCCTGGCACACATCCTCGAGGTCCGCTTCGCGCACACCGAGCCGCCGCAGCGAGCGCCAGACGAAGGGGGCGTGCTCGGCGTAGACCTGCTGGAAGGTGACGGCCGTCGGCGCAGGCCCGAGCGGTGGCTCCGGTTGGGGAAGTGACATCGTGACGGAAGTCGGCTGCTCGCGAGTCTAGCCGAGCTTCGGCCTCAGGACTCCAGCCACGACACCCCAAGGTCCAACGTCAGATGGAGTGGCAGGCCCAGGGGGAAGTCCTCGACGCTCCCGTCGGGATGCAGCAGGCGGACGGTCGGGCGGAACCAGCCCATCGCCGCTCCCAGGCTCGCATGCAACGCCACCGTCTTGCCAATCCGCCGCTCGAGCTGGACACGGAGCCCGCCATCCCCTCGTCCGAGCAGCTCGGCCCGGTCCTGCGGGAAGCCGTTGTTGACGGCCAGCACGCTCGAGACCATGACCGTGGCACAGCCGGAGACGCGCCACGCCCCGCCAGCGCCGACGAGGGGACACACGCCCGCTTCCAGCGAGGCGCTCGACAGCACGACGCGCCCGCCTGCCTCCTCGAAGGCCGAGTAGGGATAGATCCCGATGCGCACCAGTCCGGCCCACTCACGCGGGCGGAACCACACGGCCCCGGAGACTCCCGCCGCGGCGTTCAGGCCCAGGCCTGTCGAGCCCGTTGCGGCAGTGGTCAGTACGATCTGGGTGCGCGAAGGAGGTGGGCGCTCCACGACGACCGGGGCAGGCTCCTCGGTGAGGGCGAGAGGCGCGGACTCCTCCACCTCGGGAGCCCGCGGGAACTCGGGCGTGGCGGAGGCCTGGGGTACGGCGCTGGAGAGCGCCGCCGGATCAATCATCAGGGAGAGCACGAGTACGACGCGAGGCTCGATGGCGGCGCAGGCATCCTCTGGGGTGGAGACCTCACGGCTGCCGAGCACGCGCCCGGTCCCGTCAACGAGCGTGAGCGCCGCCATCCACCCCGACGGCTGCCCGCGCCGCAGCACACCGTCGATGAGGAACTCCGGCTCCGGTCCGAACACCGTGCGCCCCAGCCGCGCCTCCACCGCTCGGGCCAGGGGCGCGGCCTGGATGCAGCCGGGGTCTGGCGCGCTCCACCGCAAGCCCCAGCGTGCCTCGGCGCGCGGCTCGGCGGCGGCCGCGCTACCGGCAAGAAGCAGGACGAGGGCACACCGCGAGAGCATGCGTGGGCTTAAACCACGCGGCTCGCATCAAGGCGAGAGCGGTGGAGTCCGCCGGGCCACGAAGCCATCATCTCCAATGGCCCAGAGGTCCGCATCGCTCGCGCCCCAGATGTCACGCAGCGTGGGCACCTCCCAGTCCGGGGGGAGCTCCTGGTGCCAGGCGCTCCCGTCAAACCGAGCCACCTCGCCATCCTCCCCCACGAGCCACACCTGCCCGTTCATTCCCCAGAGGCCATTGCTCGGCGTGCCCTGGAGGCCAGCTCCGTCCATGGGCACAGTGCTCCACCCGCGAGCATCCTTGCGCAGCAGCACCATGCCCAAGGAGCTGGTCCCCACGGCCCACGCATCGGCTCCCCCGGTTCCTCCCAGCTCACTCCACCGGGTGGTGGGGTTGACGTCCGGAGAGACGACCTCCCACTGGGAGCCGCTCCAGTGCAGCAACCGCGGGTCATATTGCAGGGTGACCCAGACGTCACTCGCGCTGCTCCCCCACACGTGCTCGGAGATGTCGTCCACCCCCTCCGGAAAGGGACGGAAATACCAGGTCCTCCCATCGAAGTACCCAGCGCCCTTGAGGTCGGACCTGCCGGAGATCTCCATGGCGAGCCAGACATCGCTCGGACCCGCCGCCCAGACGCCGGTGATGGAGTGAGTGAGGGTGAGGCCGATGTCGACCCGGCCCCACCGCGTCCCGTCCCAACGGAGCACGACGTCCTGTCCGACCGCCCACGCATCTCGAGGCCCCAGGGCGTGCACCGCCACCAGGTTCACGCCGGTGCCAGATTCCACGGCCGACCACGCGCTCCCATCCCAGTGGATGATCATCCCATTGTCTCCGACTGCCCAGATGTCCTGGGAGCCACTGCCGTGGATCGCGCGGAGCGTCTGGGAGGCCTTGCCGTCGACACGGACCCACTCGGCACCTCGGTCGCCTCCGCAGCCAGCCAGCGCGCAGCACGCCACCATGAGCACCGCAAGGAGTGTTGGCTTCATCGCCGCGTCACCACGTGGCCCTGGCCCGCCACACGGCGCTTGCCGGGCGCGGACGACGGAAGGAACTCGACGTCCGTCGAGCTGAAGGCGAAGAGCGAGACGCCGGCGCCCGTCATCAGGCCGCCACCGATGAGCGCGGCCCAGCCGTGGGTCTTCAGCCTCGACGAGTCGGAGCTGGCGTTCAGCGAGTTGCCGCTGTCCTCGCTCGAGGCATACGCGATCAGCCCTCCTCCCACGAGCGCCGCGCTGACGCCCAAAGCGAGCGCCGTCCATGCCAGGGAGCGCAACGCCGAGCTGCCCGGGTCCACGTGCAGCGTGACATCCTCTCCATGGCCCAGGAGCGAGAACCGCTTGGAGGGCTGGATGCCGTCGCCGCCGATGAAGAAGTCCGCACCAGGCTCGAGAATGGATGCGTCGCACGGCGCACGGCACTCGCGCTGGTAGTGGACGATGCCGACCGTGGCGACCCCTCGCCCCGTGGCGACGGTCCCCACCCCCTCCCCCGTCACACGAAACAGCTCCACCTCGGGTGCGTCCGATTCGATGTGGAGACGCAGAGTCGGGGCATCCCGAGGCACATGAGGCTGCGCAACAGTCACCGAGGCCGTGAGGCTCAATGCCATCAACAAATACATGTCAATTTCTCCCTGGAGTGGACAGACGTCTCCCGTGGCCAGGAGCGGGTCCTGACTCGGAAGACGATGCGTCGACCTCGCTCAGCGAGGCCGCATGCCCCACTGAATGGGAGGAGCCCGGCTTTTTTTTGAAGCCGATTTTGATTCTGGCTCTGGGGGTGTAACCGAACTGTCTACCCCCGAGCCCGAGCGCCGCGGGGTGCGGCGGCCCGCTTGCGACCAGGAACCCGGGCCACCTTCTTGGTCCGGGTGGAGGCCGCCTTCTTCTTCGAGCGGGTAGAGTTCCCGGCGGGCCTTGTAGAGCAACCCATCCTTGACGTTGTTGTGCCGTTCGAGGAGCGCCCTCGATCTTCCCAACCTTGACATAGAACGTTTCCGTCGACCCCCGTCGCTCCCTTTCTTGTTCTACGGCCCTGATACACGCTAGCGAGTCACCGGGCGCGGTGGTGCTTCTTCCCGAAAGACCAGCAGCCCGTCGATGACTTCTGCCCAGGGGGCCGTCATCCACGAGTAGTTCAACGGACGGGCCACCCTGGGCCCGAAGTCACGAAGCTGCTTCCCATCCAGATACCGGGTGTCCCCGGTATGGCTCGAGAACGCCCAGCCCTCCAGGGAGTCGGCCCGCGCGGGCTCGAGGGTATATGTGTGAGTCGAGCTGCCAGTGGCATAGCTCCCGGAGACCGCGGAGAAGCCAAGCACGAAGGCCTGCGTCCCGAACTTCTCCTGGACATGGGAGCCAAAGGGCGTCCCGTGTCGCGCGTCCGCATCCAGGCTCTTCAGCGCTTTCGCCGCATGAATGGTGGCGAGCCAGACAATGGCCTTTCTGGGCCTGGATGACTGGGACAGGAACCATTCCAGATTCATGAACATGGAGCGGTCACGCCCGTTGAAGTCGTCCCAGTTCCAGCCTCGTCCGGTCTGCTCCGCGGGCCGGGACATCGCGGCGACCTGACGGGTGAAGTTCCGCTCCAGGCTGCGGACCATCTGCAGCTGGCCTTGGCTCCTCGGTGTCGTCGCCACTCCGGGCCTGGAGAGCACCGCCTCCAGCTCCTTCCAACAACCCAGGATGAACCTCGCGGTCTCCACCGTGTACCCGTTGGCCTCGTCGTACCGCCAGAACATGTGCCTCTCGAGTACCTCTCCGCACTCGGCCTGCCTCGGGCCCTCCAGCGCGGGGATGAGCTCCCGCGTCATCTCGCGCTGCGCGTAGGTGCCCCTGCCAATCTGATCATCGAGCCCACCGGCGACGAGGGTGCCCGCCTTGAGCCGCTCGACCAGGAACGGAATCAGGGGCGCCATCTCCTGATTGGCCCACATCCCGCCAATCGCGGCTGCGACCACGTCCTCGCTGACGGGCTGGCCCTCCTTCAGCAGCGTCTGGATGTGGATGAAGTCATAGATGCCTGCCTCGATGACGAAGGCATCGTACTGACACTCCTCCACGAGCCTGCGGGTCAGCTCCGCCTTGAAGGCGACGGTCCTGGCATTCCCGTGGTGGCCCTCCTCGCCGAGCAGCGCGAGCTGCTTGTCACAGAGGTCTCGAACGATCCGGTCGGCGTCGGACACCGCCTCGGTCGCCTGCGCAGCCGCGCCTCTGGAGGGCGCGGCACAGCTCGACAGCAAGGGCAGCAGGAGCAGGAGGTATCTCATTCGCGGTCCTTCCCTTCCCTGAGTGGAGATGCCGCGTTGTACCACTCGGATGCGGCGGGTGGCTCCTCTCCACCCCGCACCCGCGCTATGAAGTGGGCCATGAACCCTTCTTCGAAGCGCGTGATCTCCGATCTGAAGGAACTCGAGAAGCTCACCTCCGACGAGCGCGGCGCCCAGCGCGTCGCGTGGGGCCCCGTCTGGCGCAAGGCGCGCGAGTGGTTCGCGGGCAAGCTACAGAACGAGCTCTCCCTCTCCACGCGTCAGGACGGTGCCGGCAACCTCTGGGCCACGCTCCCCGGAGACTCCGAGCGGAGCATCGTCATCGGCAGCCACCTCGACTCGGTCCCCGGTGGCGGCTGGCTCGACGGGTGCCTGGGCGTGCTCGCGGGGCTCGAGGTCCTCCGCGTCTACGCCGCGAAGGGCGCCCGCCCGCCTGTCACCATCCACATCGTCGACTGGGCCGACGAAGAGGGCGCGCGCTTCGGTCGCAGCCTCACCGGGTCCGCCGCGTCCGCGGGCTCGCTCGATCCGCACAAGGAGCTCGCGCACCTCGTGGACCGCGCCGGAGTGAAGCTCCCTGACGCGCTGAAGGAGAACGGCATCACCCTGGAGGGCATGAAGTCCGCGAGGAAGTACTTCGACGAGCTGCGGGCCGAGGCCTACCTCGAGTTGCACATCGAGCAGGGACCGGTGCTGCAGGAGATGAAGCGCCCGGTCGGCGTGGTCCTCGGGACGATGGGCGTGGAGCGCCACCAGCTGAAGTTCATCGGGCAGGCCGCGCACTCCGGCGCCGCGCCGCTGCACCTGCGCCAGGACGCGTTCCTCGCGGGCGCCCGGTTCGCGCTCGGCGCGCAGGAGCTGGCGACGAAGCTCTCCGGCAAGACGCCGCGCACGCGCGTGGTCGCCACCTGCGGCGTGGTGAAGGTCGAGCCGAACTTCGTCACCGCGGTGCCGGGCCGCACGGAGATCTCCATCGACATGCGCGCGCTCGACGCGGACGTGCTCGCGAAGCTGCTCGCGGGGGCGAAGAAGGCGTCGCTCGCCGCGGCGAAGGAGTTCAACGTCAAGGTCGAGTGGAGCCCCATCCTCAAGATCACCCCGCGCATCTTCGACGAGACGCTCACCGGCTTCGTGCGCAAGGCGGTCAAGGGCGTCACCGGCCATGCGCCGGAGATCCCCTCGGGCCCGCTCCACGACGCGGCGGAGATGGCCGACATCGTGCCGACCGCCATGGTCTTCGCGCAGTCCTCACCGGGCATCTCGCACACCCGCATCGAGGACACGCCAGAGCCGGCGCTCGACAAGTCGGTGCGCGCGTTCCTCGCGACGGTCGAGCAGACCGTGGAGCACCTGGCGCGCAAGGCCGAGCCCCGGCGCAAGCTGGCCGCCGGCGGGCGCCGCTAGAGCATCGAATGGGATGCCCACCTCCGGGCCGCGGCTGTTGCTGACGAGCACCTCATGGCCGGCCCTCGCCATGTGGCCCGCCAGCGCCTGACCGATGCTTCCCGCGCCAATGATTCCAATCCCCATGACACGCTCCAATGAGGTGCTCGGGGGATGCCTGGGTCTCAGCGCGAGGTGTGCGGGGTGTTCAGCAGCTGCTGCTCCCACGCGAAGGCGGTGCCGACGTTGCCCATGTGATCGATGAGCAGCTGGGCCATTCCGGCCACGGTGTCCGTGCGGGCCCAGTCGCGCTGCAGCTCGGCGGACAGGACCGCCGTGGTGATGGGCACCGCGCCGGCCTGCACCATGCGCTGGATGGCCACCTCATGGGCCTCGAGCGAGGTGCCGCCCGACGCGTCCGTGACGATGTACACCTCGTAGCCCTCGCCCAGCGCGTGGAGGGTGGGCATGGCCAGGCAGATCTCCGTCCACAGCGCGGCGATGATGAGCTTCTTGCGGCCGGTCTTCTTCACCCACTCGACGGCCCGGGTGTCCTCCCAGGTGTTGATGAAGGTGCGGTTGAGGGGCTTCTGCTCGGGGAAGACGTCCTGCAGCTGCTTGATGAGGTAGCCGCCGCGCTCCTCCAGCACCGTGGTCAGCAGCGTGGGCACGCCGAACAGCTTCGCCGCCTTCGCCAGGCCCACCACGTTGTTGATGACGGTCTGGCTGTCGTGGCTGCGCAGGCCGGCGAACTGGAACGGCTGGTGGTCGATGAGCAGCAGCACGCTGTTGTCGGGGGTGAGCAGGGCATCGAGACCGGCCTTGGGGTTGCGCTGTGCGTTCATGTGAGCGTCTCCAGGTTGGGGGAATTGCTCTCAGCGCCGGCGGAGTGCCGTGCCGCTGATGGAGAGCACTATGAAGACGTCACTCCCCTTGCTGTAGCGGGCAATCCGCGGAATCAGTTTGAAGAAGATGTTTAAAGCGAGGGGTGCCGAGGCTAGCGTCGAGGCGCATGGAGACGCTCATCACGCTGGAGTCGTTCGTGCGCAGCGCGCAGGCCTCGAGCTTCTCGGCGGCGGCGCGGACGCTGGGGCTGACGCCGGCGGCGGTGAGTCAGAACGTGGCGCGGCTGGAGGCGCGGCTGGGCGTGCGCCTGTTCCAGCGCAGCACGCGCGGGCTGAAGCTGACGGAGTCGGGGGAGCGCTTCCTGCGCGAGGTGAGCGGCGGGCTGGACACGCTCCAGGCGGCCATCGCCAACGTGTCCATGTCGGCGGGCCAGCCGGCGGGGACGCTGAAGGTCAGCATGGCCCCCGTGTTCGGGCGCGGCTACGTGGTGCCGCTGTTGCGCGAGTTCCTGTCGCGCTATCCCGCCGTGGTGCCGGACTGGCACCTGGACACGCGGCCGGTGGACCTCATCGCCGAGGGCTTCGACGCGGCGATTGGCGGCGGGTTCGAGCTGCCCTCGGGGCTGGTGGCCCGGGAGCTGGCTCGGGCGCACGTGGTCGCGGTGGCCTCGCCGGCGTACCTGGGACGGATTGCACCGCCGCGCAAGCCCGAGGATCTCCGGGAGCTGGAGGGCCTGCTCCTGCGCGCACCGCAGAGCGGACGCATCCGCTCGTGGCCGCTGCGCAGCCGCTCGGGGGAGGAGGCGTCGGGGGAGATGCGGCCCAGGATGATCCTCAACGATCCCGAGGCGCTCACCCACTGCGCGTTGATGGGGCTGGGCATCGCCTTCGTGTCGATGCCCGACGCGCTGCCGCACCTGAAGGAAGGGACGCTGGTGCGGGTGCTGCCGGACTGGTACGCCGACATCGGCCCGATTGCGCTCTACTACGCCGGACACCGGCAGCTGCCCGCGAAGACACGCGTGTTCGTGGACTTCGTCGTCGAGGAGTTCAAGCGCCAGGGCCTGGCGAAGCTGCTCTCCGCGAGCTGAGCCGGTGACGAGCGCGGCGCGACAGGACCGGCACGAGCAGGCAGAGGAAGATGGCGGCCATGCCACCGCTGGCGCTGCAACCGCCCTTGTCGGCCTCGGGCTCCTCGTCTCCGGGGAGCGGCTCACCGCCAGTGCCCGCATCGAGGCCACCGTCGACTCCACCGCCGGTGCCACCGTCAGCGGTGCCACCGTCACCTCCCATCCCCGAGCCTCCATCCGCCGGCGTCCCGCCGTCCGTGGGCGTGCTGGTGCCTCCGTCGCACTCGCCCAGCGAGTGCTCCAGCGCGCCGAGCGTGTAGTTCCCCGACGACGGCCGAGGACGAGCGCAGAAGTCGTTCGTCACCGTGGCGCGAGCGGCCGCGGCGCCGATGAGCTGTGAGACGTTGCCCTCGACGCGCAGGTCTCCGGCCAGCGGCGCGACGTACCAGGAGTCCCAGGTGGCCGAGCTCACGTTCATCAGGTTGGTGCCGGCGGTGAAGGAGCCGCTATCACGGGTGCGGATGACGGAGGACACCACGTTGCCATGCGCCTCGCCGGTGGTGGAGGCGAAGCGGAAGTCCACACCGGTGGTCGCGATGAGGGTGTTGAACAGCACCTTCGTGTTGGCAGCCTTGTTCAGGTAGATGCCCACGTCCGAGCAGTTGATGATGACGTTGTTGCGCAGGATTCCATCCGAGTGCTCGGGATCACAGGGAACGTTCGCGTCGAAGGCCGGCGCGCAGAACGCGTTCCCGGTGCCTCCACCTCCGAAGGACAGGCCGATGCGGACGTTTCCGGCGGGGGCATCCTTGGTGCAGATGACGCGGTTTCGCTCGAAGATGCCGCGCTTGCCACCGCTCTTCATGAACGCGCCATAGGAGATGCCGTTGTTGGCCTTGGAGAAGTCGTGGATGTAGTTGTCGCGGACGATCCAGTCCTCACCGGTGTCGATGTTGAGCTTGGTGACGGGCGTCGTCGTGTTGCGGACGCGCGTGTCGTAGATCTCATTGTTCTCGATGAGGCCCCGGTGAGGGATCTCGAAGACGCCGCTGGAGTTCTGCGTGGCATTCACCTTGAGCTGCGCGTTGAAGTCGCGGACGCGGCTGTGGCGCAGGACGAAGTTCTCCGCGTGGCCCGTGACGTGGAACGCGTGCTCGCAGCTCGGGTCCTGGGCGCAAGCCCCCTCGATGGTCAGGCCGTCGAAGACCCAGTACCGTCCTGAGACCTTGAAGCCCTCGGTCGCGTTGAAGCGGATGAGCGCCGCGTGCCGGTTGGCGGCCCTCACGATGATGGGCTGCGCCGCGGTGCCGTCCGCCGCGCAGTTCAGGTTGGCGCTGACGGCGTACGTGCCGTTGGCGAGGATGATCTCGTCACCGGCCTGAGCGGAGGAGAGCGCGGACTGCAGCTGGGAGACGGTGGAGACGTTCTTCACCGCGGCGAAGCTGGTGCAGGACACCAGGAGCAGCACGAGGGATGGGATTTTCATGATGGCTCTTCCTGCGAGGTGTGCCGAGCCAGTCTGCCCTGCTCCTGTCGCGCACGTACGCATTTCGTGAGTCAGAAGTCCGCCGAGATGCACTCGATGGCGGCTCGGACCCGGACGCGGACCTTGGGGTCGGCGTCTTCCTGGAGCGCCTCCAGCGCGGGCAGGCTCGCGTGCACCTTGCTCCCTGCCAACGCCAGCACCTCGGCCGCGGCCTGCCGGAGCTCGGAAGGAGCCTCGTGGAGCACGCCCACGAGCCGTGGGACGAGATCCCTGCCCGGGGTCCAGAGGTGCAGGGCGTTGGGCAGACGCAGCAGCCGAGGCAGTCCTCGCAGCGCGGGGCCAGGCTCGCCCGAGACCCTCCAGTGCGCGTCCAAGGCTTCGCAACGCTGATACGCGTCACGGCGGCGCTTCTTCGCCCAGGTGAGGATCTCCGGGGCAGCGCTCGCCGCCGCGGGCCCCCAGTCCCCGAGGAGGCGGATCGCGGTCGAAGCATGCTGACGCGACTCCAGCCGCTTCCGCATCATCCGGAGTCCGCGAGGAGTCGGGGGAAAGCCCGCGAGAAAGAGCTGGGCCAGGGGCCCAGGCGTGTCCCATTGGCAGTACGAGGGGCCTTCGGCCTCCACCCAGTCGAGCACCCAGGGAATCGCGGGAGCCGCGTCGCTTCCCAGGTCCACCAGCGCCGAGAGCGCTGCCTGCGAGTCCCCCCGATTCTTGAGGGACTGGCGCAGGACAGGGAGGACCTCGTCCGCCCGTCCGGTGATGCGATGCAGTCCTGACGCGGCGTCGCACCGGACGGTGGCATCCGAGTGGGTGAGGTGAGCCCGGAGTACCGGCTCGGCGCTGGGATCTCCGATGGCCGCCAGCACCTGGAGCATCCTGCCGCGCACCGGACAGTCCTCCTCCGCGAGGCAGGAGAGCAGCATGGGCACGACGGCTCTGGCGGCCTCTCCGGCGCGTTGGATGGCCGAGAGCACGATGTACACCGGGGTCTCGCCGAAGCTCCCGGGACCTGCCTTGCCCTCCGCGCGACGCTGCCGCAGGCGCGCGTACTCGCGTCCCAACAGCGCCAACAGGTCCTCCATGATGGCGGCGACCTTGCTGCCCATTCCGCGGAGGAGCCAGGCTGCATCGTACGTCCGGTCGTTGCGCAGCAGGGTCAGGAGAAGGGGTTGAACCGCCTGCGCGTCATGGGAGACCACGATCAGCGCGAGCTCGAGCTTCCTCGCGGAATCTGTCGCGGCATTCAGGGCATCCATGAGCCTGGGGAGTGCGGGCTTCCCCAGGCCGTCGAAGATGCGGCGCATGGTGCCCATGAGGCTCGTGCCGCCCTGCTCCAGGGTGCGCAGCAGCAGCGGCAGCACCTGCTGGGGCTCGGCACGGACGAGCCACGCCGCCCTCAGACACGGGAGCAGCCGCTTCTCGTGCTCATCGCTCAGCGGAGCGTCTGGGGGGCGTGATGTGCCCGGAGGGAAGATCTCCTCCAGGGCCTGCTTGAGCTCGCGGAGCACGGCCTCGACGGACGACGGGTTCCGGTGCGAGGCGATGCCCTCCCAGGCGGCCTCGACGACCCGCCAGTCCCTGTCGGTGAGCGCGCCGAAGAGCCCGTCCAGCCGCCCTGAGATGGGAAGTGACGAAGAGGCCAGGGCCCGGACGGCCTGGAGCCGGTCGCTGGCCCGCGGGTGCCGCGGCGTCTGGGGATGGAGAGGTTCGGAGGACAAGGGGCAGGCGGACGGGAGGAAGGATGCGCCTGCCCGGGAGCGTACCTCCAGCTCCCCGGCACGAAAACAGCGGGCCCCCACGCCTGACGTTTCCGTCAGAAGCGTGAGGGCCACCTACCGCTCGATGTTGGGTCCTGGAGTGGCCCCCTACTCAATCGGGGCGCCGACGACCTGGCACTGCTGGGGCTGGGCCACGGGGGCCGCGACGGCCTGGCGCGCCAGGGGCTGGGCCACGGAGGGATCCACGAGCTGCTTGACGGTGTCGATGGCCTGTGTGGCGGTGTTGATGGCGTCAGCCACCGCGTTGAAGATGTTGCTCAGGCTCGACTGCAGAGGGTCCGCCGAAGCCGGCAGAGCGCCGCCCATCGGAGCGCTGACGCTGGCTGCGGACGGAGCCATCATCGGGGCACCACCGAGGTCCGGAGGCAGACCACCGGCCGCGTACGGGTCCATCGGCATGCCAGCGGCGAGGTCCGGAGGCAGGCCACCGGCCGCGTACGGGTCCATCGGCATGCCGGTGGCGAGGTCCGGAGGCAGGCCACCGAGCGCGTACGGGTCCATCGGCATGGCGCCGGCCGCGTACGGGTCCATCGGCATGCCAGCGGCGAGATCCGGAGGCAGGCCACCGGCCGCGTACGGATCCATCGGCATGGCGCCGGCCGCGTATGGGTCCATCGGCATGGCGCCGGCCGCGTACGGATCCATCGGCATGGCACCGGCCGCGTACGGGTCCATCATCTGCGGGTTCATCATGCCCAGGGCGCTGGGCAGCATGGTGGCCGCCTCGAGGCCCGCGCCGACAAGGCCCGCCGCGCCGCTGGCCACGCCGCCGAGGACGCCGCCCGCGGCCGAGAAGGCACCGCCGATGCCGTTGCCGATGCCACCGAGCACATTGCCGACACCGCCGAGCGGGTTGTTCAAGCCGCCGAACGGGTTGTTCAGGCCACCGAAGGGCTTGTTGATGCCGCTGAGCGGGTTGTTGATGCCGCTGAGCGGGTTGTTCAGGCCGCTGAACGGGTTACCCAGGTTGGGCTTCTGGCCAGGGAAGTTGCCGTTGATGTCCGGGCGCGGGGTGAAGGTGGAGCCGCCCGGCTTCTGGCCGGGGAAGTTGCCGTTGATGTCCGGGCGCGGGGTGAAGGTGGGCTTGCCGCCCGGCTTCTGGCCGGGGAAGTTGCCGTTGATGTCCGGGCGCGGGCTGGGGGTCGGCTTGGGCGCGGTCGGCTTGGGCGCGGTCGGGTTGGGAGCAGTCGGCTTCGGGGCGGTCGGCTTCGGAGCAGTCGGCTTGGGCAAGCTCGGCTTGGGCAAGCTCGGCTTGGGGATGCTGATCTTGGGGAAACGCATGGACGTGCTCCTGGGATGACGGGGGGCGGGCAGCCGGCAGGGGAAGTGCCTTGACGGGAAGGCATGACTGCAGCGCTCGTGCCAAACCCCGGAAGACCCGGGACTCCACGTACATTCAAGGATTTGCGAGGAAAGAGCGTCCCAGGTGATGGCATGAGCCCCCAGGCGCCGGATGACTCGAGCCACCAGAGGGATGACAGCTGTCACCAGGCGAGCCAGCGAATCAACCTTGGCCACGCCGTCAAGTTGCAAGCCAGGGCTGCAACTGCCGCAGCAGCCCGGCCCGGTCCAGCAACTCGTGGACACGTGCGGCAAGCACGACGTGCTGCGGGTTTGAAGCGGTGAACCGCTAGGGAGTGAGGATGACGAGGGTCCCCTTGTCCAACCACCCGTCAAGACGAAGTAGAAGAGTGGAGGCGGCGGGAATCGAAGCCGTGTAGGGGGTAAACCGGCCCGCTCTGAAAAACGGCGCTCTCCTCGGTTTCCCTCTGAAAATCGGCCCCTCGAAGCGTCCACACGCGTCCGCACGAGTCCAGCGGATTTGGTCCTTTTTTGGTCCCCTTGGTCCCCCGCAAACTGGGCCTTTGGGGGACTCTGGAGCACGCCAGGACGCGCCGTGCTTCACGAAGGGACCCCACCTGTCCAGGTCGTCAGGAAGTCGCAGAGATCCCGCCCCCGCATCTCCACGTTCGCGCCGATGGTGGCCAGCGTCGCCTGTTCCTCCGTCGTCAGGATGGCCTTGTGTTCCAGCAAGTTGGCCAGCACCGCGCTAAGGCACTCGCCCAGGCTCACCGCCGCCCCAAGCTTGTCCGCGACGGTCGCGCGGCCTTCACCCGTGACCGCCTGGGAAGGATGGGCCACGAGCCGCGCGCGGAGTTCTCCAGCACGTTGCACCAACTCCCCAGCTTGTCCGCGCTGACAGGCTCGCGCTTGCACTCGGGGGATCCGATGCAACCACCACCGGGGCCGCGAAGGTGGCCGCAGGGGTTGAGGGGGTAGAACATCGTCGGGGCGTCTTGCTGCGGGGGCGTGGTCATCCTCGATCCCTCCTCTGGCGCCGGGGGCGCTTGGGCTCCGTTGCGAAGGCCACGACCAGCCGCAGGATCAGCCTGAGCTGTAGCCCTTGGAGGCGTCCGAGCAGATGCAGCAAGCGTCGCATTTCGGGCGCGTGCGCCAGCTCGGGCGGCACTTCGAGCTGTGCCGCTTGCGGCAGGCTGTCCACGGGGGCGAAGCCCATCAGCTCATGCGGGCCACTTCGCAGGGCCACGCACAGCCGGAACAGCGTGGGCACGCTGGGAAGCATCTTCCCGCGCTCCATCCGCCCAAAGACCTCGGTAGCAATGCCGACGCTCGCGGCAAGGTCGGCCTGAGTGAGCCCCACGCGCATCCGTGCGGCCCGCAGCGCCCGACCGAGCGTAGCCCCAAGCCGCCGCTCTTGGCGCTTCGCGTCCCCAGGAAGCGAGCGAGGCCGACTGCGGGCCTTGCGCCGGGAGAAGCCCTCTGCGGGCCGTGCTGTCTGGTGGTCTTTCATCATGGGAACCTCGCGCGCCGCGCCAGCACGAAACACCCAAGCCGGGGGCGCATGACAGGGAGAGAGCAGGCAGCCGATCAGCTCACCGGGCGCGGTGAACTGCCGCGACCAGGGGCGCCCCCAGGATGCAGGGCTCCCCCAGTCGCTTCGCACTGGCCACGCCGATCCCCCTCGGTGTGGCCAGTGGCGCGCGCTCCGATGGGATCGGCCTGTCCCCCTCCAAGGTCAGAGGCAAGCCGATCCCGTCTCGGCGCGATGCCGATGCGTGCTGCGGGGCTGAGAGCGGAGCGGGAGCCGAGTGCTACGCAGAGCTACCCGGGGACGTGATCACGTGATCAGCGGACAGCTTGCGCGTAGTGGACGCGGAATCCTGTGCAGTGGGGCCGCCTACGTCCTTGTGCATGCGGGCTGTTGATGGTCCTCAGGGAGCGCGTGTTTCTGATCCTCAGTCGACCGGGATTCCAGATCTCAGATCTCCACCGTCA